>NZ_JAOCHX010000048.1:0-19986 GCF_029843245.1 Empedobacter sp. GD03739
TCATTTTACAATTATTTTACATTCTTCCCTTAAGTTGCTGGTACGATGGGAAATATTTTTTATTTTTTTTGATTAAAAACGAAAGATCGATAATTTTAGACATAAAGTAGGAGGTTTTTGAGTAACAATTTTCGAGTTAATAGGAGAAGATTGTAGTAATTTTAGCTAGAATTCTGGTTTTAAACCCCTCAAAAGTCTTTATATAATTACGTCTAATCATAAATTAATCGCATAGTTGAGAAAATAAAGTTTCAATTCTTTTTCGGTACTTTTTGAAGAGATAAAACTGAGGTTTATAATCTTTTTGATTGGATCTTCTCGCTGTTTCTAATCAAATATTAGCTTCATTAAATAAGTCAATTTGAATTGTTTGTAACAAATAATCTCTGTCACCAAGTAGTATTCAATATGATAGTTGAGATTTTATATATTTCAAAAAATGAAAATCATGAACAGATGCAGGACTAATATCAATACTCTGGAAAACACCTATTAAAGAACAAACAGCATAAATTTTATAGCCTTAAAAAGACATTTGCTGAGAAGCACAAAAACCTCTATTTAGTGCACTATACTGATATTCCTTTCAAATTTTTAAGCGATTAATTCTTGCTATTTTACACACTTCAAATGGTATACTATCAACGATAAAACAATTTTCAAATTCATTAAATTCTTTCGCTAATTTGAGTTGAATACTATTAATTTTCGCTGATAATCTCCCTTAAGTACTACGATTGTAAATACTTCGCTCAATTTTACACTTAGCACTATAGGAAGATTTCGAAATAAATGATTTTCACTATCAATACCCATAAATTGAGCTGTTAAAACATGATTTATAAATCAAAAAGTTTAGGTCTTCTACGTTGATAAATTAAAAGTGTATCTGTGGATATTTTTAGTAGAACTTCTAATATTCTTTCGCAATTCGAAAGTAAGTTGTTCATTGTAAATATTTTGTATTCAAATTAATTTACTTATTTTCAATTAAATGGACAACTTTATTATTTATTAATCAAATGTATAACAGGTATAAAGCTTTAGTTATAATACGATCTTTGAGTTTAATAATAATTTACAATTTTTAAAATATGTAGCTTTATTTATACTGGAAAATTCAGGGAGATATCCAACCCTCTCAATACTCATATCTAGAAACATAATGTTTACATTTCGATACACGAACACCGAACAAACCATACGGAACGGATATACAATGGATACAGAATGGATACAGCGCGGATACACAACCGATACAGAAAAGTGTCATTTTCGATATACACCGATACAGGATTTTAACACTTTTTAACACACTATTTCTCTAAGCAAAATATAAACATAGGTTTTTTTAACCGTTTTTCACTTTAAATAATTTGAGTTTTTAGATTATTAATATTTCGATTTAAGTGTATTTTAATAATGTACTGATTCAATGTTTGTGCAGTAATTTTAGCTAGAATTCTGGTTTTAAACCCCTCAAAAGTCTTTGCATAATTGCGTATAATCATAAATTAATCACATAGTTGAGAAAAAAAAGTTTCAATTCATTTTTGATATTTTTTGAAGGGACCTTTTCGGTGTTTCTAATTGTATATGAACTTCATTAAATAAATCAATTTGAATTGTTTGTAACAAATAATCTCTATCACCAAGTAGCACTCAATCTGATAGTTGAGATTTTATATCTTTCAAAAAATAAATATCATGAACAGATGCGGGACTAATATCAATACTCTAGAAAACACCTCTTAAAAAACAAACAGCATGAAGTTTATAGCCATAAAAAGACAATTGCTGAGAAGCACTAAAACCTCTATTTGGTGCACAAAACTGATGCTCTTTGCAAAATTTAGAGTGATTAATTCTTGTTATTTCACAAACTTCCAACGGCATAATATCAACGATAAAACAATTTTTAAATTCATTAAATTCTTTCGCTAATTTGAGTCGAATATTATTAATTTGCTCTGATAATCTTCGTTTTCTACGATTGTAAATACTACGCTCAATTTTACAACTTAGCGCTTTAGGAAGATTTCGAAATAAATGATTTTCACTATCAATACCCATAAATTTAGCTGTTAAGACAAGATTTATGAGTTATAAATCAAAAAGTTTAGGTCTTCTACGTTGATAAATTAAAAGTGTATCTGTGGATATTTTCGTAGAACTTATAATATTCTTTCATAATTTGTAAGTAAGTTGTTCATTGTAAATGTTTTGTACTTAAAACAATTTACTGATTTTCAATCAAATGAACAACTTTATTATTTAGTAATCAAAATGCACAACGGGTAAAACTAATATTTTTAATCATAATTTTGATTTAAGTTTTGTAAAAAATCAGCCATATCCTCAATTCGTAATTGCAGCTTACTCCCTACTTTAAGGCAGGATGAAGGCAACATAGTGGCAGTAGAGTGTATACAATACTTTTTTTGGACGGTTGAAAGTTGACAGCAATTCGTCTAAGTTCCCGATACTAAAATCAGAGATTTTCACTCGAACTGACGAAAAGTACAATTGTTTTTCAAGAGTTTTAATTTTGTTGACAGTTCGAGTTGAAAAAAAATGGTGAATCATTACACTCGAGTTTTGTATTTTCACTGTATGAAATGATTAGGCGGTGAATATTTGCTGAATCAAACAAATAGGCAGCGGCTACTTTTGGGTTATGGGCTCGGGAGAGGTTTCGAGAAGCGAAATAAATTAGTAACTAATCTATACTTTCATAATCTTTTTTATCGAGTTGATAATCAATAAACGATACTTTTCTGAGCTTCGCATTTCGTTTTGGAATAATAGGGTAACCTTTGGCTTCGGCAAATACTTTTGTGAATTTTGCGCCGAAATATAGAATTGTTGCAACATAATAAATCCACAACAAAAGAATAACCAACGAACCTGCCGATCCAAAAATGGTAGAATATTTGGAGTTTGCGATATAAATACCAATTAAATATTTTGCAATAAAGAATAGAATCGCCGTAAAAAACGCTCCTACAAAAGCTTGTTTTGCTTTGATACGTGCATCGGGAAGAATCTTGAAGAGAATATAAAATATCAAAATCGAGATTGAAATACTCAATGTATTATTAAGAAGAATAACTGTGGTCTTCGTCATAATGGTATCGAGTTCGAAAAGACTGAAAATTTCTTCTCCAAAACTCATTAATATACTATTTAATATTACTGTTGCTATTAAAACTATTCCTAATGAAAGGATAATCAAAAATGAAAGCCCTCTATTTATTACAAATTTCAACCAAGCTCTACGAGGAACTGCTTCGACACGCCAAATAAGATTGAGACTATCTTGCATATCGGTGAACATTGTTGTAGAACCAAAAATCAAAATTCCGATACCTATATATAAAGCAAGCGAACTATCTCCTGAAATGGTAGAATTTGTAACAAAATTTTGTACAGCTAAAGCGACATCTGGACCAACAATATTTTTAAGCTCATAAAACATTCGGTTTTCGATAGCATCTTTCTTAAAGAATAAACTTGCACTGGAAATTACAATCAGAATTAATGGTGAAAGTGAAAACAATGCGTAATAAGTTAACGAAGCGCTCAATTTCATAATTCGGTCCTCACCAAATTCAACAATTGTCTGTTTTAAAATATTAAAGTAGAATTTTAGTTGCTTCATTAAATTAATTACTTTAGAGATTAAAGATACAAATTCATAAAATCTATAACAAAAAAAAGACCATTCGATGAATGGTCTTTAAAAAAATATATTAAATCTTAGCTTACACTAACATTGTAACAGGATTTTCGATGTACATTCTTAATGTTTGTAAGAATTGTGCACCTGTTGCTCCGTCTACTGTTCTGTGATCACAAGCTAAAGATAATTTCATTGTGTTACCAACTACAACTTGTCCGTCTTTTACAACTGGTTTTTGAATAATTGAACCAACTGATAGGATACAAGAGTTTGGTTGATTGATAATCGATGTGAATGATTCGATTCCAAACATACCTAAGTTTGAAACAGAGAATGTTGATTTTTCCATTTCATCTGCTTTTAATTTGCGATCTCTTGCACGACCTGCATAATCTTTGACCTCAGCAGAAATTTGAGCAAATGATTTTTGATCTGTATTTTTAACAACAGGAACCAATAAACCATCTTCTACAGCAACTGCCACACCGATATTGATATCTCCATGTTGAATAATTTCTGTATCTGTCCAAGTAGAATTAACAGCTGGATGTTTGCGTAAAGCCATTGCACATGCTTTCACAATCATATCGTTGAATGAAATTTTCGTATCAGGCACTGAGTTTAATTGTTTGCGCGCAGCAATCGCATTATCCATATCCAACTCTACATTTAAGTAATAATGAGGAGCTGTAAATTTAGATTCAGCCAAACGTTTAGCGATAACTTTTCTCATTTGAGAATTTGGAATCACTTTATCTTCTCCAGAAACAAAAGTTTGAGCTGGTTTAACTGATTCAGATTTTGCTTCCGCTTTTGGTTGAGCAGATGGTTGATAATTTTCGATATCTTTTTTCACGATACGTCCATTATCACCAGAACCTTTCACCTCTGCTAAATTAATTCCTTTATCTTTTGCAATTGTTTTTGCTAATGGCGATGCAAAAATACGATCAGAAGAAGAAGTTTCTTCAACCTTATTATTTACATCTAATTGTACAACTACTGGTTTTTCGTCATCAACAACTTCTGTAGAAACTGCTGGTGCAGCAACTTTACCTCCGTTTGCTACAATTGCAGAAACGTCAGTACCAGCTTCACCAATAATTGCTAAAACAGAATCTACTGGTGCAGGCTCGTTCACTTTAGCTCCTTGATATAATAAAACACCATCAAATTCTGATTCGAATTCTTGCACTGCTTTATCTGTTTCAATTTCTGCTAAAATATCACCTTCCGCAACTTGATCTCCAACATTTTTGTGCCAAACAACTACAGTTCCTTCTTCCATTGTATCAGAAAGACGAGGCATTGTAATTACTTCCACATTTGCAGGAATTTCTGCAACAGGTTTTGCTTCTTCTGTTTTTGTTTCGCTGGGAGTTGATTTTTCTTCTTTAACTTCAGTCGTAACTTTTGCTCCACCCCCGATTAAACCTGAAATATCTTCTCCTTCATTTCCGATGATTGCTAAAACTTCATCAACATTTGTTGACACTCCTTCTGCAACACCTTGATATAATAATACTCCATCAAATTCTGATTCGAATTCTTGGATTGCTTTATCTGTTTCGATTTCTGCTAAGATATCACCCTCAGCAATTTTATCTCCTACATTTTTGTGCCATTTTACAACAGTTCCTTCTTCCATTGTATCGCTTAAGCGAGGCATTGTAATAATTTCTGCCATGGTTTTTAGTTGTTTTCGATTTTATCTAAGAATGGATAATTTTCTTCTGAATAGATATAATCATACATTACGTGTTCTTCTGGATAGTTAGAGTTTTCTGCAAATTCTGCACATTCTTCTACCATCACTTTTACTTCATCAATAATTGCATCTAATTGTTCTTTAGTTGCCCAATTGTTTACTAAGATATGATTCTCAACATTCAAGATTGGATCTTCTTGTTTGTACTCTTCCACCTCTTCTTTTGTACGATAAGGCTCAGCATCAGACATAGAGTGACCTCTATAACGATATGTACGTACATCTAAGAAAGTTGGTCCATCTCCACGACGCGCTCTTTCAATAGCTTCGTAAGCTGCTTCTGCAACTTTTACAGGATCCATACCATCTACAGGCATACAAGGCATTTCGTATCCTAAACCTAATTTCCAAATATCTTCGTGGTTAGCAGTACGAGAAACAGAAGTTCCCATAGCGTATTGATTGTTTTCGCAAACAAAAACAACTGGTAATTTCCAGTTCATCGCCATGTTAAATGTTTCATGTAATGTACCTTGACGAGTTGCGCCATCTCCCATTAAACAGATTGTAACACCATCGCGATTAAAGAATTTATCACCAAAAGCGATTCCTGCTCCTAATGGAATTTGCCCACCAACGATTCCGTGTCCACCATAAAAATTATGCTCTTTACTGAAAACGTGCATAGATCCTCCTAAACCATGAGAAGTTCCTGTTTCTTTACCACATAATTCAGCCAAAATACGTTTTGGGTCTACACCCAAAGCCATAGGCCAAACGTGACAACGATAAGCAGTAATCACATGATCTACACCAGGTTTCATTGCATGAATAAAACCGGCTGGTAAAGCTTCTTGACCATTGTATAAATGTAAGAAACCTCTAATTTTTTGCTTTAAATATAATGAACGACACTTATCTTCGAAGCGACGCCAAAAAGTCATATCACGATACCATTGTAGGTACGTTTCTTGCGTTAATTTTTCCATAATTGCACAATTCCGTTGGAACAAATTTAAACTAATCTATTTAGTGTACAAAATTGCTACCCTAAAAATTCGTCAGTAAAATGTAATGGAAGCAAATCTTTAGCAGAATTTATCACCAAAACATCACCTTCTTTTCCAGATAAAATAATTTCGATTGGTTGCGATTGTTTCTTTTCAATCTCTAAAATATATTGTCGACACATCCCGCATGGAGGCAATGGATAATTGACATTTGGCGTAGAAACAGCCAATTTTTCAATCTTAATATTTGGGAAGTTTGCATTTACATAAGCCAATAAACCTCTTTCGGCACAAGTTCCGACTGGATACGAAGCATTTTCTTGATTTGAACTCGAAAAAATTTCTCCATTTTCTAATTGAACAGATGCACCAACATTGAAATTAGAATAAGGCGCATATGCATTCAACGAAATATCATAAGCCTCTTCTACTACTTTTTTTTGTTCTGCTGCAAGCTCAGATTTACTCTCGAATCGTTCAAATTCAAAAGAATATTTTTCTTTTTTCATATAGAATTTACACCAAAGTGTATTATTTAATTAATTATTAAATACTTAAATCCTCTCAGCTATTTTATTCAATAGAAAAAGGAAGTAAATTTATAAAAAAATATTTTATGTTAGTGAAAATTTTTGCAAGTGCTATTTTCGGAGTTTCCGCAAAAACAATTATTGTGGAAGTTAATATTGATCAAGGTGTCGGGTATCATTTGGTTGGTTTGCCCGATAGCGCAATAAAAGAAAGTAATTTTAGGATAAATGCTGCACTAAAAAATTCTAATTTGAAATTACCTGGTAAAAAAATCACGATTAATATGGCGCCAGCAGATTTACAAAAAGAAGGTTCTGCCTATGATTTACCAATCGCAATTGGAATTTTAGCAGCTTCGGAGCAAGTAAATTCTGAACAACTCCATAAATTTATAATGATGGGCGAATTATCGCTAGATGGTTCACTTCGACCTATAAAAGGTGCATTGCCGATTGCAATACAAGCAAAAGAAGAAGGTTTCGAAGGAATTATTTTACCCAAACAAAATGCAGACGAAGCAGCTGTTGTAGAAGGAATCGATGTTTTTGCGGTTAATAACATCAGAGAAGTTGTTGATTATTTTAACGAAGAAATCATTTTACAACCTCATCAAGTTAATTTAGATGATTATTTTTTTAGTGAAATGAATAATTATCCTTTCGATTTTGCTGATGTAAAAGGTCAAGAAAATGTAAAACGTGCGATGGAAATCGCTGCTGCAGGAGGACATAACATTATTTTGATCGGTCCTCCAGGAAGTGGAAAAACAATGTTAGCCAAACGAATTGCTTCAATTCTTCCGAAAATGACCGTACAAGAAGCGCTCGAAACAACAAAAATTCATAGCGTTGCTGGAAAATTATCTAACAAATCATTAATTGTAAGTCGTCCTTTTTCTAGTCCACATCATTCTATATCGGATGTCGCCTTAGTCGGCGGTGGTTCTTATCCACAACCTGGAGAAATTTCTTTGGCGCATAATGGTGTTTTGTTTTTGGATGAATTACCTGAATTCAAGCGCACTGTTTTAGAAGTTATGCGTCAACCTTTGGAAGATCGAGAAGTCACAATTTCGAGGGCAAAATTCACTGTGAATTATCCTGCGAGTTTTATGTTAGTAGCTTCTATGAATCCAAGTCCGAGCGGTTATTTTATGGATGATCCAAACAACACTTCCTCTTTAGCGGAAATGCAACGTTATATGAATAAAATTTCTGGACCACTTTTGGACCGAATTGATTTACATATCGAAGTGAATCCTGTTCCGTTTGATGATTTGTCGCAAGAACGTCGTGGCGAAAAAAGTGCTGTGATTCGTGAACGTGTCATTAATGCAAGAAATATCCAGACCAAACGATTTGAAAATACAAAAGTCCATTACAACTCGCAAATGGGACCAAAAGAGTTGGATACTTTTTGTGATTTAGATGATCATTCGAAGCATTTAATCAAAGTTGTTATGGAAAAATTAAATCTTTCTGCTCGTGCGTATGATCGAATTATTAGGGTTGGACGAACAATTGCAGATTTAGATAATTCTGAAACTATTCTTTCAAAACATATTAGTGAAGCTATTCAGTATAGAAGTTTGGATCGAAATCAGTGGATGTGAGTTTAATTATTAATGATGAATGATGAATTATGCGTTATGCAAAAAAAAGGAATCTCTTTCAAGATTCCTTTTCCATTTACTAAAATTCAAATTCACCAACCAAAATTCCTTCGCCGCCAGAATTTGGCTTGTTATTCTGGAAAGTAATCATTTTCTTCACTTGTTTTCCTGAGCTATACATCAAGTAAATCTCTGCCGAAATAGTTGTTGGCCCTGAAATACTCATTTGTCTTTCTCCGAAAAAATTCGTTTCTATTTTATATTTTCCTTTGATCGCTTTTTTTAACATAAATTGTTCTGGTCCGAAACCTTGCGTCACATCCTCACTCATTCGTCCACCAATCGCAGTTGTACGATGTCCGTAAAAACATTTCTCGCCATTTGGATCCGTCACCCACAAATCAATATCGGTCATATCTTTATTCCAATTCATCACCACACGAATATCAACCGGAATATCAACAATGATATCTTTATTAATTTTCGATAAATTCAATTCTTTTCGATGAAGCGAAATCAAATTATTAACTTCAGGAACAATAATCTCCGTAATATCTCGATCACGATTGGCAATTTCTACTGAATAATCATTCGTTAATACTTTATACAGATATTCTAAAGCCGATTGATATTGCTCATTGTCTTGTAACGCCAAGGCATAATCACGATAACTTTGTGCATCAAAAGGTCGCCAATCCAAGACTTTTTTTGTGATAAATAATTCGGTTTGATATTCTTCAATTTCTTTCAATTTGTATGCTAACATTTTATACAATTCTGCATCTTCTAAACCTAGATCTGCAATCGAGCTTAAAATTTTAAGACCAGTTTCTTTTTCTTTTTTCTGAAAGAAAAATGTTGCCACATCAAAATAATAAGCAGGCGTTTCGGCATAATCTTTTCTCAAATCTAAATAAGTTTGATATGGATTTTTAGACGCTTCTATCAACTTCATGTATTCTTTATCCGATTTTACATTGACTATTTTAATTTCCGGAACCGAAGCTGATGATTCATCCTTCATTTTTTTATCTGCAACAAAATTAGCCGAAGCATAACCTAAACTTCTCGATTCTCTTCTCACTCCATTTGCTGTAACTACCATAGCTTGTTCTGCACTAGATTCCATCTCCATTACAGCTGTTGTTCTAGGCTCTGGCATTACCATATTCACTTGTACAGTCTCTTCTAAATAAGTTGTAGAATCCCCAACAGGTTTTGGATATTTTGGTTTTATATATTTAAAATCTTTCTTCCACCATTCTTTCAATTCCTTTGCTTTCGCAATTGCATTTTTCAACAAATCAGCTTTTCGAGTTTCATTTTGTTCAAAACCTTGTTTCGATAATTTATTAAATTCACTTTGCAATTCCGCTGGTGGATTGATTTTATACTTTACATAATCCGAAACATTTTCCAAAACAATCAAACTTGTGTTCGACGTTACAATCGAAAATTGTTTTCCAATTTCTTCAATTTCTGTTTTATATTGTTCTAGATTCAGTTCTAAATAATTCACTTTACTTTGCGCCCAAATTTTACTAATTTCAAGATTTTGAGTTGCTTTACTCAAATCCAATTCTTTATTGAATTCCACTTTTCCGTTTCGTCCAAACATCATCATTAATTTTGCATTTGGATATTGAGAAATTCCCGAAATCGAAATTCCATTGTTCACATCATTTGTCGAAATTGGGTAAACTTCTCCCGCTGTATTATTGATAATTCCTAAGAATTGAACCGAACTTTCGTTGATTTGTTTGAACGCATTTTCTACAGAATTTTCATTTAGATTGATAAATTTTCCTCCAACTTTTTGCGCAATCATTTTCAAAACGCCATAATTAGAAGTCGGCGAAGATGCAATTGTATAAAAAGGTTTATCTATATTAAAAATATTCGAGCCAAAAGACGAAATTCCATCCGAAAACAATAAATATTCGTCTGCTTTCAGACTTGCTGGAAGAATTTTCGCATAATTTGTTCCTCCATCATACGTCACATTTTCCAAATATTTTTTCAATTCTGACCAATCACCATTTTTAATTTGAAAAAATCTCGATTTTTCCAAAGAAAAATTCAATAACGAAACTTCAATATTTAGATTTTTTTGTTGAGAAATAATTTTATCTAAAAATTCTAACTCTTTTTGATGATTTCGTTTCAAACCACTCAACGAATTATCCCAGATAATTCCAATATTTTTTGACCAAACTTTTGGTTGAGATTTTGCATCAACCAATAAATTCGCATAAAAATAAACCGAACCATCTACATTTTTCTGAACAAAAGATTCTACATTATTCGGCGATTTCGGAAGATTAATAATCAATGATTTTTTAGGTGTAAAATCTGTTTTCGACAAATTTGCTTCATATATATTACTATTTTCCGAAAAATTGAACGAACCATCTGGCGTTTCAATCAATTGTGGTTTTCCAGCAGCATTGTACACTTTTGTTGTCAAATTAAACTTCGCAATTTTTTTCGAAGAATCTAACGGCAAATGATATTGATACGACGATTTATCCAATTTTAATTCTTGGTAATACGATAACTGAATCGTACGTGAACCTTTTGCTGGAATCGGAGAAATACGAGTTCGAAAATTATTTCCTTCTACTTTTTCGATGATTCCAGGGTCGATATTTTGCTTCTGAATACTTTCGAAAACCTCAACCGCACGCACTTTTGTAACAGGAACTGCATTTCGCAATTTTCCATTAATATCAATTGCATATCCACTAACAGTCGTGTTTTCGGGCAAAGGGAAAACTAAATTCCCTTCAAGATTTCGACTTGATGAATTTGTAAAAACTAAAGTTGTTGTCGTTTTGGCCAAATTTCCAAAAATCTCAACTTGCACATTCATCGATTGCAAACTCACAGAATTTTCGTCTGGGCGTTCACCAATTTCGATACGCGGAAATCCGATTCGAATATCTTGCGCATTTATTTTTGTAGAAAAAAACATTCCAACAAAAACAAAGAAAAAAGAAAATAACTTTTTCATATTGTTTGATTTGTAAGTTAGATGCAACAAATTACAAAAAGGTTGGTTGATGTGAAAAAGTTTTAAGTGTTGAGTTGTTAGTTATAAGTTTATTTCAGATTTCCCCTTTTGTCAGAATCACATTTACTTGATTCGCATTATCAAAATTATCTTTCTGAACTTGATTTTAGAATCGAATATTTTTTTACAAAATCAGAAATAAATCATTATATTTGATTGAATTACAATTTATAATAAAATGAAAAATATATTATATATAACGGGATTAGTTTTAATATTAACTTCAATTTTATTAATCTTAGAATTTTCTGATTCTAATAGAATGAGCTTAATTGCAGGAATGATTTTGCCAATAGGATTAGTATTTAACATTTTAGGTTTTACTTTAAAAACTAATCCACTAAAAGAATAATTTAATATTCTGCCATAAATATTAAATCGAAAAGCCAATTGTTCTTAGAAACAATTGGCTTTTTGATTTATTTTTTAATATCTATTTTCTCTCGCTCTTTATCTTCGCTCACTTTGTAAGCTTTCAAGACTTCGCGAACAATTTTGTGTCGAACAACATCTTTATCATCCAAATAAATAAATCCGATATCTTTTACATCTTTCAATATATTAATCGCTTCACGTAAACCAGATTTTTGTTTTGGTGGTAAATCGACCTGACCTGGATCTCCTGTGATAATAAATTTAGAATTTTTTCCCATACGCGTCAAAAACATTTTCATCTGAGCATAGGTTGTGTTTTGTGCTTCATCAAGAATTACAAAAGCTCCGTCCAATGTTCGACCACGCATAAATGCTAAAGGCGCTACTTCTATCACTCCTTTTTCGGTATAAGACGAAAGTTTCTCGAACGGAATCATATCTTTCAACGCATCATACAAAGGTTGTAAATATGGATCTAATTTATCTTTCATATCACCTGGTAAAAAACCTAAATTTTCTCCAGCTTCTACGGCAGGACGTGTCATAATAATTCGGCGAACTTCTTTGTTCTTCAACGCTTGTACCGCCAATGCAACAGCCGTATAGGTTTTTCCCGTACCAGCAGGACCAATTGCAAACACCATATCTTTGTTGTAAACAGTTTGTACCAGCTTTTGTTGATTAGGCGTTTGAGGTTTGATGATTTTACCATTTACACCGTGTACAATAATTTCATCTTCTTTTTTCATTTGAAGCATTTCATTATTATCTTCGGTCATAATGATTTCGAGTTCGCGATCAGATAGTCGATTGTATTTGTGAATATGCTGAATTACTCGTTGCATTTTTTGGTCAAATACTTTCAGAACATCTTCATTTCCAAATACTGTTAACTCTCTTCCGCGAGCAACAATCTTTAATTTTGGATAATATTCTTTGATTCTTTTTAGATGTTCATTATTAGCACCATAAAAATCTTGAGCATTAATTTCGGCTAATTCAATATTAATTTCTGTCAAATGAGATTGTTTTTTTGGTTCACTTACACAAAAATAAAGAATAATAAACAATATATTTGCTAATTATTAGAGAATAGTGGCAATTATTACATTAACATCGGATTTTGGAGTCAAAGATTACTTTGTTTCTAGCGTTAAAGGCGCAATTCTAAAAGAATTGGCCGATGTTACAATTGTAGATATTTCGCATCATGTTAATCCCTATGATTTATCTGAAGCTGCCTATATCATTCGTAATTCTTACGAAGAATTTCCCGACGGAACTATACATATTATTGGAATTAATGCCTTAAGTACACCTTATCAGAAGCCGATTTGTGCATTAATCAATCATCATTATTTTATTTGTGCAGATAATGGAATTTTATCCTTGATTTGCCAAAAAAATCAACCAGAAGAAATTTACGAAATCACTGCTTATCCAGAAGGAATAGACAGTTTATTTCCAATGAAAAATTGTTTTGTACCAGTTGCATGTCACTTGGCGCGCGGCGGAGTTCCTGCTCTTTTAGGGAACAAACGTACCGAAATGAAGCAATTGAATGAGTTGAAACCAATTTATCGCGATGATAAATATATCATAGGAAATGTGATTTATATTGATCATTTTGGAAATGTTGTGAGTAATATTTCGAAAGATTTTTTCGATGAAATTGCACAAGACAGAAAATATAAAATTTTGCTTCGTCAGAAAGATTTCTCGATGACCGATATTACTGTTATTTATGAGCATTACAATGAAGTTGTACAAGATTTTAACAAAGAGGTGCAAGCTTTTGGGCGAACATTGTGTTTGTTTAATTCGGCAGGATTTTTAGAAGTTACTTTATACAAAAGTAATCCTACAATATCAGGAGGTGCGAATCAGTTAATGGGATTAAAGAAAAACGATACAATTACAATTGAATTTGAAAATTAACGCTGAGAAAATTTAGTATTAGAGAGTTTACAATAACTATATGACTTATAATTATTTAATATACAAAGCAATACACGTTATCTTTGTGGTAAGTTACTTTGCTGGTTTATTTTACATTGTTCGTTTGATGATTTATCATACAGAAACACAACAAATGGAAGAACCAAAAAAATCAATTTTGCAGGATCAATATACCTACATGGAGAAAAAATTATGGAATGTAATTACCGCTCCTGCTTTGGTTATTTTGATCACAATGGGATTGAATATGCTTTACAAAAATCAAGGTTTGCTGTATATGCCTTGGATGAAAAGTAAATTGGGGATGATAAGTGTTTTATTAATTTATCATTTTTGGTGTTGGCGAACGTTGAAACAAATCCAAAATAAAGTTTTCAAATACACTTCTGTTCAACTGCGAATGATGAATGAATTGGCAACAATTTTATTATTTGTTATCGTGTTTGCTGTGATTCAAAAAACAGATTTTGGTCGAGATTGGTATTGGTCAATTGTCAGTTTCTTTGGTTGTGGTATACTACTTATGCTTATTGTGCGTTTAATTAATCGTAATAATAAAAAATAACATGTGGACAATCTTCAAAAAAGAGTTTTCCAATTTTTATTTAGGCTTCACCGCCTATTTAGCAACCGCAACATTTGTTATCGTTTCGGTTTTATTCCTTTGGTTTTTTGATAACGAATTCAATGTTTTCAACACAGGAAATGCTACTTTAAATAGTTTTTTCTTTGTAGGACCTTGGATTTTTCTATTCATGATTCCTGCTTTAACCATGAAATTAATCGCGGAAGAGCAAGCAAATGGCACATTATTGTGGTTATTCACACTACCTATAAAAGATAACCAAATTATTTGGGGCAAATATTTAGCTGTCGTTTCAGTTATCGTTTTTTGTCTGCTTTCAACTTTCTTGTTCACCATTACATTACAAGAATTTTTGATGCCTGAACAAGAACTAGATTACGGAACAATTTTTTCTGGCTATTTAGGACTTTTCTTTCTAGGAAGTTTATTCGCCGCAATTGGTTTATTTACCTCATCTATCACCAAAAATCAAGTAATGGCTTATGTTTTGTCGGTTTTCTTTTGCTTCATTATTTTTTATGGATTCGAAAGTTTAGCGTCATATAATTTACTTGGTTCGATGGATTTCTATGTTCAAAAAATTGGAAGTTTTACACATTACAACCAGTTTTTGAAAGGAATTATTGACACACGAGATTTACTTTACTTTTTGATTTTGATTGGAATTTTAAATCAAATTTCAATCGTTAATCTTGAAAATAAAAAATAGTGCCATGAAAAAATTAAACAAAAAACATCTAATTACTTTCATCGCATTTATCGCGCTTTTTATCATCGCTCAATTTGTTTACACACGAATTGACATGACGAAAGACAAACGTTTTACGTTAACTTCTACAACCGAAAAGTTGGTAGAAAATGTAAAACAACCGCTTAAAATTGAAATTCTTTTGGGTGGAGATTTAACGGGTGATTACAGAATTTTGAAGAACGAAATTCAGTTTTTATTAGACGAACTTCGCGAAAAAAACAGCAATATTTCTTATTCTTTTATTGATCCTGTCGATTTAGGACAAGCCGAATTAGAGCAAAATAAATTGGCTCCAGTTCCGATTAAAACCGACAAAGGAATTTTGAATGTTTATCCGTACGCAAAATTAACTTACGGCGACAAATCGACTTATATGGAGGTTTTGGTCAATGATCCTTCTACTCCATTTGATAAATTAGCGTTGGCTTCAACTGAAAAATTAGAATATTTATTTGCAGAAAAAATTCAGAAAGCAACCAATTTTGAGCGCAAAAGAGTTGGTTTTATCGTTCATCATGACGAATTACCAGAAGCTAATATTCAAGGATTAGGTTCTGCTTTGTCAGAAAAATATGATGTTGAGATCTACCTTAATCCAATAGCAAACAAATCGTTTACTTTACAACCTTCTGATTTGGATAGTTTGAAACGTTTTGACGCCTTAATTATCGCAAAACCTACATTACCTTTTTCTGATATGGATAAATTGGTTTTGGATCAATATATCATGAATGGTGGAAAAATGATGATGGCTGTGGAAACTGTCGATGCTGAAATGGATTCTATTTTCCGAAGTGGAAAAATCGTTGCTTTTCCAAGAGATTTGAAGTTAAATGATTTCTTATTCAATTATGGTGTTCGCATTCATCCGGCTGTTATAAAGGATATGAATGGGGCGCAAATTGTTTTGGCTGATGGTGAAACGGCAGGAAATACAAGTTACAATTATTACAATTGGCCTTATTTTGAGTTAGGAATTAAAGGAGAAGAAAACCCAATTACAAGTTCAATCGATCCTGTTTTATTCCAATTTGCAAATCCAATCGAATTACTAAAAAATCCAACTATTAAGCAAACGGTTTTATTGAGTTCTTCTGAACAATCAAGTTTGAAACCTGCTTTAAATTATATTCAATTAAACGAAGTAGAAATCGAGAATCCTGAAGAATATAAAATGGGTAAAATTCCGATGGCAGTTTTGTTAGAAGGTAATTTCAATTCGGCTTATGCTTCGCGTTACGAACGTAAAGAATTTCCAAATTTCAAACCGAAAACTACCGATGGAAAAATGATAGTCATTTCGGACGGAGATGTTTTGAAAAATGCTTTGTGGAGAGGAGTTCCAATGCAATTAGGAGAAAATAAATTTTCGGTTCGTCCAGATAATCCAGATGGAAAACCAAAAACATACGCAAATCAGACTTTTGTAATGAATGCAATGGATTATTTATTAGGTGATGCTGATTTTTTAGCTTTAAGAAATAGAAAATTAGAGATTCCTTTATTAAGTGAAACTGCAATTATTCAAGAAAAATCTACTTGGCAAATGATCAATCTTTTAGTCCCAACGACAATAATTATTGCATTAGCAGGAACTGGATTTTGGCTTAGAAAAAAGAGATATAGTAAATAGATTGACTATTTTAAATTGACGATATACGATTCATTCCATCAATAATATTAAAATAAAATAATTTAATACACTTATTAGAGTCTTATTTTTAAAAATGTATACTTTCTAAGCTCTAAATAAGCAATTTATCCGATAATTTGTTTATTTTTAGTGATTACATTTAAACTAGACTTAATGCGGGCTATCTCTACATATTTTTACTTAATACTATTATTATTTGGAATTAATTTTTCATTTGGACAATACTATGATATCCAAAGTTTCTTTGCAAAGTCTTTATTTTAGTGGGTTGGTTACTCATTTTATAGCATTTGGTACAACATAAGTACAACAATTGAAAAAGTATGTTTTAAGTCTATGTTTAGCATAGATTTTAAGCCATTAAAAACGAAACTTTAACATTTGATTTGGGCTTAAAAATGGGAAATTCGAGCATATAAACCGACTTTATTTAGCTGAGCAGTACGATTCATCAACTGATATTCTGCTAATTTGGAACAATAATAGTCCCTTGATGCTTTTGCATATCCATTTTGAAGCAACAATTCATTTAAACATTCGCCTGATTCCAGGATGACATAACCTAATTGCCTATGATAAAAATCGTACGCATTTTTTATTTCTGTGAGTATGGTAATTCTATCTCCAACACCTAAGACGTTAGTTAAGTAATTTCTTGCTTCCCATCCCAACTCGATCAACAAACTTGCAGGAAGATGTGTTTTTTCTTCATCTATTTTTAATTTTCTATTCATTCGGATTTCTGGTGCATCTATTCCGTATAATCTGATTTCTTTTTCTTCTTTCGAAAAAGCGTGTTTCACAACCAAAGTATCTGCATCTTTGATTTCTAATACATTATAAAATGTTTCCACATAATAAGGTTCTTTAGCACTGTATTTCATTGTATTGCAATTAGTTACATATTGTCTATACAAATTTAATCAACCAACTTTGTAATACGATTAATATCAATTGTTTAACTAAAAAATTTATTGTTATGGCAAGACAAAAAGGTTTGATGAAATACATCGGTACGATTGGAGATGTACGTCATTTCAAAATTAAAGGGCAACCTGGTTTTTATGCCGGTTTAGTTGGTGGTCCTACTGCTCAGCAAGTAAAAACTGCGCCTGAGTTTGAACGTACTCGTGAAAATATGAATGAGTTTGGTGGTTGTGCTAAGGCAGGGAAATCACTTCGTACTGCTCTTTCGCAAGTCATGAGTAAAATGGCGGATAGCCAAGTTACAGGTCGATTGACTTCGGTAATGAAGAAAATCAATTTGGAGGATGGTACAGAAGCCAGAGGTTATCGAAAAGTGGAAATTTCTACTCAACGTCAATATTTAATTGGTTTTGAGTTTGACAAACGCCTTTCGATTAATGGTGTTTTTAATGCACCTTATGATGTAGAGCATAACGTAGATAGAAACGAAGCAGATTTTATTGTTGCTGCATTTAATCCTGCTGAATTGATTTCTGCTCCTGCAGGATCTACTCATTTTCGTTTGATTAATGCTTTGGCTGTTTTAGCTGATTTCTCATTTAATCCTACAACTGGAAATTACGAAGCTGATGATCCTATTAATAACGAATTGAATGTTGTTACGTACTCGGATTATATTCCGTTAAATACTCCGTATGCCGGAGATACGATTTCGGCAGCTTTACCAGGAGCGCCAACTTTAGGGAATAATGTTACGGTTGTACAGTGTATTGGTATTGAGTTTTTCCAAGAAGTCAACGGAAACTATTATCCTTTCGCCTCTGGAAACTGCTTGAAAATCGAAGATGCTTTTTAAGCTGTTGGTTGGTTAAAGAGTCTTTTCGATTTGAAAAGGCTCTTTTTTGTTTCACTTTAATTAAATAAATGATGAGAGTAAAAATTGTGCGTGTGGCTCAAGGAAAGCAAAGTACGTTGAGTCATTTATACATTGATGGGATCTTTCAATGCTATTTGTTAGAAGATAAGATTCGAGCCGATAAGATACCGAAGCAAACTGCAATTCCTACGGGTGATTTTAAATTGATTGTGAATTCTTGGGGCGGTATGAATACCAAGTATAAAAATCTGATGGGTAAAGTTCACGAAGGTATGATTGAAATTGATCAGCTTCCGAATTTTGATTATGTGTACATCCATATCGGAAATACCTATTTACAAACTGCAGGATGTCCGTTGACTGGGTTTGGTTTTGAATTGATCAATGGTGATTATCAAATTACGCATAGTCGTAAGGCGTATGATATGGTTTATCCTAAACTTTTGAAGATTGCCAAAAGCAAAGAAAATCATATTCGTATCGAGAATAATTTTCAATTCTAAAATCAAAAGCTATGGAAAATGAATTGGTTTTAAATGTCCTTTTCGGTTCAGTTTCAAGTTTATTATTGGCTGTGGTTGCTTACTTCATTAAGCAATTACATTCCGATTTTAAGAAAATGGAAAAGGATATTACAGAAGTTAAAACGATGGCCTTACTGATTAAGACAGAATTTAAAAACAGTTATGATCTATTGAGCCAACGTGTTGAATATTTAGAATCAAGAATTACAACTCTTGAAATGTTGAATCTTAAAAATAAACGTGATGAAAAAGGATAGTTTAAATTTAGTAGAACGAGTAACCAATGAAACGCCAAAATGGTTTAAAATCGTTCGTAATGTGGGATTAGCTTTAACTGCGATAAGCGGAACCATCTTAGCTACACCCATTGTTTTACCTGCAACGGTTGTTTCAGTAGCTGGATATTTGGCTTTAGGTGGTGCGATTGCCAGTGCTGTTGCTCAAACTGCTGTCAAGATTGACGAAGCAGATAATGATCCAAATAAAAAATAGTCTAAAAAGACCTTAACAGGACTTTCAGGACTTTTTGAAATCTCATCGTAATGGTGAGATTTTTTTATGCGTGATAACTGCACCCAATTATCTATAGAGGTGGAATATGTACGCTTTATCTCCGAAACGAAGTCGGAATGTTGTCGAAAAAGATGAATCAAAATTATAAAATCGAGGAAGTGGTTTTGGTTCAAATTCAATGTTTTTTGAAAAGAAAAAAAGAGA
>NZ_JAOCHX010000049.1:0-19063 GCF_029843245.1 Empedobacter sp. GD03739
CCGAACTTCTATAGCTTTTCTTTTCGTAGCCTTTGCTGTCTGTTAAAGTTCGTTTGAAAGGCAGAAAAGCTTTATTTCCTCCTTCTTGAATACATTCGTAACGGTTTTCTTTTTTATTGAAAATAAAGCCTTCTCGCTCGGGTTTATATTGTCCAAAGTTGGGAATCCAAGCATCTAAGTTATGATCTTCACAATATTGTAAACTAGCACCGCTACTGTAACCAGCATCAGCTAAAACTTCTCCTATTTGTATATCGTTTTGTTTAAAATTTGATAAAGTTTGATCCATGATTTCAGAAAAGATTGTACTGTCTTTGCTACCTGCGGTACTGGCACAAGCACCTGTAATCACGTGATGTTTATCGTCAACAGCTAATTGTCCAGCATAGTTCAGTTGGCGTGGTTTACCTGGTTTGGTCGAGATTTTCGCATCAGGATCTGTTGGGCTATAATGGGTATGATTACTTAAAAACTTTGGCCGAATTTCTTCGCCATATTCATTGATTTGGACACTTTTTCGGGCGGCAGGCATCGCTTTAAATTCTTCTTTTTTCCAATTATGGTGTTGTTCTACCAACTTCTTTCGAGTTGATGTTACAGTTCGACTAGACTCACTGCATGCTTTGAATTCTGAATTTTCTTCCAACTCATTCACAAAAGCAAAAGCATCGTTTAGAACCTCTTTTTCAACCAGAGAATCCATACTTGCGTTTGCTTTGATAAAGGCAGAGTCTACCGCCTGACGTTTCCCTGAAACCATGCCTTTATTCACACACAGTTTTAAAACCAACTGAAACAATTGCAAGAAAACTTCTTGGCCAAATAACGCGCGCGTTCGGCTTATGGTTGAATGCCAAGGCAATTGTTCGTTCAGATCATAACCTAAAAACAAGCGAACATCCAAGCAATTGCTACAATAGCGAATCAATGCTCTGTCGCTATTGATATTATTCAAATAACCCACTAACAATATTTTAAAAAACACCACAGGATCTATACTTTCTTGACCTTGAGTACCGTAATATTTTTGAGTGGATCAATACAGAAAATGTAAATCTAATACTTGATTTACTTGGCGATAAAAGTTATCAGATGGAACTAGCTGATCTAAACTTAATTCATAAAAAAGTTGAGGAATAAATTCTTTTCGTCCTTGCATACTACAAGATATGAAAAATTGCTATATTTAGTGTTGTGCAACAAGCACACGGGTTTTGCGATAGCGGAGGTTTTGTGCTTTGCAGACACATTTGGACAAGGTGAAAGTTTAGTTCTCAGAAGAAAAGTTTAGTGCTAAAACTCCCCGCCATCGCAAAGCCCGAAACCGTTGTACGCAATCTCGCTTAAAAATCGTGAAAAATGAAATATGAGAAATTATTACAAACCAAAGAATGAAATTACATATTCAGATTTATTAGAATTAGAAGAATGGAAAATAAAAAGAGATGAAATTCTGAAAAAAGACTTTTGATTTCAAAGGTCTTTTTTATTGTCTTAATGCCAGGTAAATTATTTTTACTCAATATAAATAACCTCTCGTATAGGCTTTTTTCATCCTAAGCCTAATCAGGAAAAGAAGAAATAGTGCTAATTTAGAGTTTCTATAAAATTTTGTAATGAAAGTAGCACTGTTTATCCCCTGTTATATAGATCTGATTTACCCCAAAGTCGGTATTGCCACACTTGAGCTTTTGGAGCGATTGGGCGTAGAGGTCACAGTACCTTTGCAGCAGACTTGTTGTGGACAGCCTATGGCCAATGAGGGCGATCAGAAACATTCTATAAGGACAGAAACTCAGTTTTGTGAAAATTTTAAGGATTTGAATTTTGATTATATCGTTGGGCCGGCAGGGAGTTGTGTCAAGCACGTCAAGCTCCATATGGATGCAATTCCTCAAACCGAAACTGTTACAGAAATCCGTCACAAAACCATAGAATTAGTAGAGTTTTTACACGATGTTCTCAAGATAGAAGAATTCCCTTGGGCAGATTTCCAGCATACGGTGGCTATCCATAATTCCTGCAGTTCTATCCGCGGCTTACACATTGCATCCCGTTTTGAGTGGCAGGAACCTTACTTTAATAAAACCGAAGATCTGTTAAAGAAGGTGTCAGGAGTTAAAGTAGAAACGATTGACAGGCCACAAGAATGCTGTGGCTTTGGTGGGACGTTTTGTGTAACCGATGAAGCAGTGAGTGCCAAGATGGGGCAGGACAAAGTTGCTGATTATACAAGACATCAGGTCGAGTATGTAGTTTCGCCGGATATGTCTTGCCTGATGCATCAGGAAGGCATTGCCAAAAGAGAAAAGTCAGACCTCAAATTTGTACATATTGCTCAGGTTTTGAATAACGGACCATTCTAAAAATCACAAACAATGGGAAAAGTAAACGTAGAAGATAATGCGAGAAAATTCATCAAACAGGATGATATTCACGAGGCGCAACACGATAAAAATCTTTATAATACTATCATTAAACGTAGTAAAGTATCCTCTGAGATTCCGGAATGGGAAGAGCTTAGGAATTTGGCTTCGCAAATCAAGGAACATACACTGACGCATTTGGATCACTACATTGACCAGTTTGCAACAAAAGCCGAGGAAAACGGTATCACAGTTCATTTTGCAAAAGATGCCGATGAACATAATGCTATTGTTTTTGATATTTTGAATTCTCACGGCGCAAAGCGCATCATCAAAAGCAAATCGATGCTGCAGGAAGAATGCGGGATGACGCCTTTTCTTGAAGAAAGAGGAATTGATGTCCTGGAGACCGATCTGGGTGAGCGAATCCAGCAGCTATCAGACGAGCGACCAAGTCATATTGTAATGCCTGCCATCCAAAAAACGACGGAAGATATTGCCAAACTATTTGCAGATAAAATTGGCACGGATCCCAACGATGATGATCCACATTCGCTCGCAGAAGCAATGAGGAACAACGCCCGGCCAAAATTTTTGGTGGCAGATGCAGGAATGACAGGCGCTAATTTTGCCGTTGCCGAAACCGGGACTTTTGTAGTCTGTACTAATGAAGGTAATGCCGATCTTACCGCAAGCATTCCGCCACTTCATATTGCAAGTATTGGTATAGAAAAGATCCTGCCGAAGGTAGAAGATCTGGGTGTTTTTATCAGACTACTTTCCCGCAGTGCTTTAGGAACGCCGGCGACACAATATACGTCTCATTTTTCAGGCCCAAGAGAAGGATCTGAGATGCACATCGTACTCACAGATAATGGCAGGAGCAAACGATTGTCTATGGACAAGTTCTGGCATTCTCTCAAATGTATCCGTTGTGGTGCCTGTATGAATACCTGCCCGGTGTACAGAAGGAGTGGCGGATTGTCTTATGGTGCTACTTATTCCGGCCCGATTGGGATTATTCTGGATCCTACTTTTGATGAAGATACTTATTCAGAATTACCTTTCCATTCATCGCTTTGCGGCTCGTGTACAGAGATTTGCCCCGTTCATATTAATATTTCGGACCAGATTATCGAGTGGCGAAAAGTGATGATGGAGAAAAAGAAAACACCTTTTGGCAGAAGGCTGGCATTTGCTGCTGCTGACAGAATGCTGGGCAGTGCAACTGCTTTTAAAATGATGGAAAAGACCACTTACAATATGCTGAATATTCTCCCAAAATCTCTATTGGAAAACAGCACGTTGGATCCTTGGGTAGAAGACCGTGAATTGCCTGACGTGAAAAAAGAAACCTTCAGAGACTGGTACAAAAAAAACCGAAAAAACAATGACTAAAGAAGAATTACTGAGTTCGGTAAGAACCAATCTTGCTAACCGCGAAAAAGTGGATTATCCCGTCATCCCGGATTATAAAAAGCCAGGAGCAGATCTTAAAGCTGTTTTTGAAATTAACGCAAAAATTGCCGCCGTCGATTTTTATGATGTCGCATCGGTAGAAGAAGCGCAGGAAATTATGCGAAAAAAGCTTCCTGATGCTAAGGTCACTTGCTCTGCAACGCCTGAATGGAGAGGGAATAAAGATATACACGTGCAAAAGCCCGCGGATCTTAATGATGTGGATTTGGGTATTTTCCGTGCAGAGTTTGGTGTGGCAGAGATGGGAATGGTCTGGGTCACCGAAAAATCTTTGGTTACCAATTCATTAGGCTATTTATCTCAACACCTCGCTGTTTTGCTGGATCCGGAAGATTTGACCGAAAATATGCATACCGCCTACAAAAGAGTAGATTTTCCACACTCACATTATGGCTGTTTTGTGATGGGGCCATCTGCAACAGCGGACATCAGCGCCGTTTTGGTACACGGTGCACAGGGCGCACGGACATTGACTTTGTTCTTTCTGAAAAAACCTGTGCCCTAAAATGACAATTAACGGAAAGCTTTACAGCAACATCCTTTTGGTTTTTGCTCTGGAATCAGAAGCCGGAAAAGAATTTGAGAGTTTTAATAATTTGTTTGTTGGTGTAGGAAAAATTAAAGCGACTTGTCATCTTGTAAAAGCCATTCAAAAATCTAAGCCAGATCTCATAATCAATTTGGGAACCGCAGGAAGTACAGTTTTTGACAGAGGAAGTATTGTTAACTGCAACCGTTTTATCCAGCGGGATATGGATGTAAGAGCATTGGGTTTTAAGAAATTTGAGACGCCATTTTCTGATGAACCAATTCTTTTGGAATATGGAATTAAAACAAGCCATCTCCCGAACGGGATCTGCGGTTCCGGCGACCAATTCGAAATGGAACATAATAACCCCGAATACAACGTTATTGATATGGAAGCTTTTGCACTTGCGAAAGTCGCCGAGCAGGAACAAATCGATTTTCTGTGCCTCAAATATGTCTCTGACGGCGCCGATGGCAGTGCTGCTGATGATTGGACTCAGGAAGTGAAAAAAGCATCAGCTGCTTTAAGTCAAGCATTGCAGGATTTAAGATAAAACCAGCCGAATTGGCTGGTTTTTATATCATTTTATATAAAAAACCTGTTGTGCATTTAGCACAAATTAATTTTTAACTTATTCAAACTTCTCTTGAAGACGAAAAAATTTAGATATTGAATCATGGTAAAAGAAGTTATTTTTGATACTATTCTTGTTGCCAAACCTTGAAAGGTTTTTGCGAGGTTAATATTTATTAAGAACTGTCCGCACAGTTGCGAAATATTGGTTTGTTCATGATTTAATTTTTTTTCAATGGTATTCACGATTGCTTCGCAGTTCAATCCTCTTTCTGATTTTTGATTTTGTCTTGCAAAAGTCCACAAAATTATGCTGGTTTTTACGCATTGGAACCGAAAGATTTATCTTGGAATAGTTGAATAAATCCAGTTGGAGTTCTTTGCTGATGTACCCTCTGTCGCCGATTAATAAGCAATTTTCAAAATTCTCCTTAATGTCGTGCAGATAGTTCACGTCGTGAACATTTGCAGGGGAAAAATCAAACGAGTGGAAGATTCCATTTTTGTCACAAACCACATGAAGTTTATAGCCAAAATACCTAGATTTTTGTGCGGCACAATATCCATATGCAGGTTTGATCTCATCCGTGGAACAGATTGCAGAACGATTTGCCCGACTTATTTTACAGATTTCAATTGGCGTGGAATCCACAATAAAGACATCGGTGAAATCCGAAAACTTGCTGCTCAAGGTTTCTCTGATTTTTTCAATGTAGGGAAAAAGTTTTCTTTTCCTTTTATTGTAGACACTCCTTTCAATTCTTCCCTCCAAATCAGTCCCTGAAATGCATCTAAATAACTGTAATTCAGAGTTAATCGACATGTATTCTGCAGTAATATTGAGCGCTACAAGTTCCAAATCGGACAATTTCGGAAGCCTGATTTGCTTGTTTGATGTAATATGTTTGCAGGTGTTTGTCAATTCTTTTAAAATAATTTTGTAATTTTGAATGAGATTGTTCATATATCTAATCGATTGGTAGTCAATTAAATATACGATTTTTTAATCAAATGGACAATCTTTTTCTTTTTTAATTCCTAAATGCACAACGGGTTATTAAAAAATAAGTTTAAATTTGCACTTCTATTAAAATCAAGATGAAAAATAAGATTGCCTTAGTTTTAGGATTATTCACAATAGTTACTGTAAAATCACAGAACACAGTACGCCCCGCTTCCGAAATATTTTCAGATTTCAATGGTTATTGGAGAAGCTCCAACAATGCAGTAATACCCAATAACAATCATAATTTACTTGCCTTTACTTGGAATGCAAATGGAATTAATAATATTAACACACCCATAACTTATTCTACCGGAGTTAATAATTCGGCTTTATCCAGCAATAATATTCCTTTCACATCTGCCACATTTATTTCATTACCCATTTACACAATCCCCTCTCCAGGTAGCGGAACTTTTATTGGGGTAGGACAAGCATTTGGAGGAAATGGTAATGTAACGCCGGTGCCGGTTAATAATAATTTAGTACAATATCTTACTGATGGTATTAACGGTTTAGGTTTAGGAACTGCTATTTTTAATATACCACAAGGCTCTAACATTGCCTTCAATACGATGGGAATTGTTCCCACATCAATCGGAGATGGTGTACCGGATCTTATTTTTACTCAGATGGGACAACCCAGCAGTACATCAGATGTATTTCACTTTCAAAATGGTCCCACCCCATCAGATCCGATGGTAGGAACTCCTTATTCGGTAGCTTTTGGTGCAGAAGTAAATGGTATACCGGTAGTTCCGTCTATTGGTAACGCCTGCTGGAAATTTTACAGAGCAAATGTATCGCCTCCTCTTTATGATGCAGGAACTTCAAGTGGATGTACGAGAAACATTAGAGTTATCGCTTTAGATTGGTCTGAAATGGGAATAACGACCGCAAATTATCAGAGTGCAACAACATTAATTCAAACATATTCAGGAACATCAGACCCTGCTTTTATTGGTGCTTATAACGCTGCATCAATTACTTTTGCGTCTACTTTTAGCGGAACTGTCTTTAATGATAACAATGCAGGAACTCCTGATGGTAACGGATATCAGGGAGCAACTGTTAAGCTCTTTAATAATGGAGTAGAAATAGGATCAAAAACAACTGATGTAAACGGATATTATTATTTTGACAATATAAACATCAATACTTATCCCGGTCCTTACACAATTCAGTTAACAGAGCCAACAGGTTTTAATGTTGTAGGTAATAAAGTGGGAACTACTGCCAACAGTTTCACAGCAACAATCTCTAACAGCATTTCTTCAGGGAATAATTTTGGAATCAATCAACCTCCTGTAGCGGTAGATGATAATGCTTCTGTTGGTAAAAATATGTCTAAAACATTCAGTATCGTAACGAATGATTATGACTTGAATTCAGGGTCTTTAATATACTCTACAATTAATCTCATCGCTCCCTCTGGTGCAACCAATATTATAACTTCCGGAGGATATACGAAAGGATTTATAATTGCCGGACAAGGAACTTGGCTGGTAGATAATCTTGGAAATCTAACATTTACCCCCGCTATCGGATTCTTCGGAAACGCTACTACCGTTAATTATAATATTAAAGATTTAGCCGGGCTTACAAGCAATAATGCCTCAATTTTCATCGCTGTAGATTACTGCATAAAACCAGGAGCGTCAGGAATTCCTGATGGATATTCAAAAGTAGGAATTACTACATTAAAAACCCGTAACAAAAACTGGCCCGAAGGCCCAACAATCAATGAAGGAGGTGTTCCCAATGGTTTTATTGCGTTAGAATCTAATACAAAAGGACTGGTTATTACCAAAACTACAAGTACAGCAAATATTATTAATCCCCAAAAAGGTATGATAGCATATGATATTACAGATCAATGTATAAAACTTTATAACGGAACTACTTGGAAATGTATAAAAAGAGCGTGTAACGATTAAATATAAAATATGAAAAATATAAAAAATACAAAAACATTCTATATAGGCAGTCTTATATTTTGTTCTTTAACCTTATCCGCCCAGGTAGCCATTGGTAAAACATCAGTAAATGGAAACAGTACACTGCTGGATTTCGGGGGAGCAACAGCTACTAATTCTCCGACAGATGTTGAAACCACTAATTTCAAAGGCATCATTCTCCCTGCATTAACAGCAACTCCTACATTTTCTGCTACCACTCCAACTACTAATAATCCACAAAACGGAACATTCATATTTGATAAAACTTCGGTAAAAGTGAGAATGTTTACTAATGGTAGTTGGGTAGATATGTCAGATACGGGAAGTTTAACCAATCTTACATCCAATACAAGTGCAGAGAGTGGGAATGGTGTGATAATAGGTTCCAATATAAGTTCGGCTACGGGAGTACTTGTTTTAGAGTCTCCCAATAAGGCAATTATATTACCTCACATTAAAAATCCTCATACAACAGTAAAAAGTCCCTATGCTGGTATGATGTGCTATGATACAGTAAGCAATTCGATTGCGGTATATGATGGCAGTAACTGGAACTATTGGAAATAAAAATCTTTACCAACTCTACGCCTCTGTTTTTGCTTTAATAACTGATAGAAGATTTTAACGGAGCACAGAAAGGATTCACAAAGATGGAGGTTTCCTGCGGAACGTCGAAGACTATTCGAAATACCCCGAACCTATTCACTTTTAGGAAAATAGCAACAGTGGCAGCAAAGCTTAAATTTAAACATAATATTCTGAATATAAGAAGTGATTCAATATCCTTCAACTCCACCAAAATAAAAGGGTATAACACCATTTAAAATCTAAAAATATTTTATAAATTGCTCAAATTCATTCCGTTTCATTGATTGCCTTTGTGGTGATTGAAATGGTGGTCACAAAATTTAATTAGTCGTTCCTTAACAAAACCCACTATTTAATTTATTTTTAAAAACAGGATTAGAAAACAGCATAATTTGTATCTTATAAAATAAGAAAATAATTTTCTGTTTCAGTAGTTCCATCATTTTCTTCATGTTCCAAGCGGTTGCAGCTAGTAATGCATTGATTTGTGGTCCCGTTTCTCCCAGGAAGTAATTTTTTGCCAGCCTAAAATCGGTTTTTAAATGTCCGATGATAGGTTCTATTGCCGCTCTGGTTCTAAATTTTTTGCGCTTTGTCTGCTTTTGATAAGCAGTGTCTTTTTTTCTTGGAGTGCTTGGGATGGAGATTTTCACGCCCTTTATTTCTGATTTTCCTCTGCCACCTCTATCGTAAACGAGTTCTTTTGGGAGCTTTTGACCACCGGTTTCCATCTGTTCCAAAAGTGGTTCTATGGTGTGACCATCGTAAGGAGTTTGCAAAAATGCTTTAATCCCGAGAATGATTTTCTTGCCTTTGTTGGCGGTGGTTATCAAACCTACCTTATTCCCAAATTCATACTGGCTATGCGCTTTTCCTTTGGCAATACATCGGGTAAAAGGCTTGTGAATGCTGTAAATTTTATCGGCATCGTTTCTTTTTTGTGTGACAACCTTGGTGTACAATGTCATTAAATCTTTATAAAATTCTTGCTGTTCTGCATTAAAATTCCGTTGCAATTCACGAATCAGTCTCATGGCGATGGTTTTGAGCTGTCTTTGAGATTTCCTTGCCGCTTTTGCCCGCTTGGGATGTTTTCCGTTGTAGGTGTTGCGCACCATTTGTTTGCTGACTTTTGTGTAGCGTTGTCTTTGTTTTATGCCTTCATTTCCGGCTATTTTGTTGCAATAATCAATCACTTTTTTGCACAATTTTGCATCGGTAGGAAAAGAGGTATTATTCTCCTGAACGGTAGTATCGGACAAAACAAAATTTGAGGTGTTCGTCTTGGCATCGTGCATTCTTACGCTGTAGGCAAAGATTTTTTCGATACCTTTTTCGCCAATTCTTTTTCGGAAATGAACAAAATTACTCGGGTCACAAGGAAATTCGTGTTCAAAGAAAACCCTGCCACAAAAATACTGCATATAAGGATTCATGATCCAGGCTTTTTCCAACGTCTCATCGCCCAAATTATACAAATGTTTCAGTAGCAAACAACCCACCATAAACCGAATCGGATGGCTCGGATTGCCCACTTTGGAATACAAGGGCGAAAATTCTTTCTCAAAATAATTCCAATCTATTTTTTCTGAAAGTAGAACAAGTTCATGCTCGTGGTCAATAAAATCCACCAACATTGGGCGGAATAATTCTGGCTTCTTTTCTGGATTTTTCCCCAACATATTTGCAAGGTTTTAAAGCTCTAAGATACAGATTGTCATATTAAAGTTCATGAAACAGAAAGGGTTCCAATTTATTTTGACAAATGATTATCAGAGAAAATATTAACTGAAACTTGTGAAAGATGTGGCGGAACAGGGTTTCTTCCTGAATATAATTACTATCAAGGAGGTATTTGTTTTGCTTGTCAAGGTACTGGAATGAGGATACCTTGGAGTGATTAAAGAGACTGCGTACAACACGGGTAACTGTTGCACAACTCCAATTTACAGTAAAAAACAGAATATATGACCTCGTTTAAGCCTTTTTAAGCGAGGTTTATTTTTAGAAAAATATATTAATGTAAAATTAGGCTTGCTTAAAAACTCTCTTTTTAAGGAGTGAAGGAGTGATTTTGTAGAAGCGTAGTTCTTCCCTTGTTTTAAATAAATAACTTGGGCTAAAACACTTGATTTTTTGACTGTAAAGCGTAGATATTTCTTCAAGTTGTAAGATAAACTTGACATTAGTACATGTTTATTGGCTTTAGACATTCCTCTGCTGTTGATTCGTTTTAAGTTAAAGAAGTTAATCAACGTTCCTAAAACTGGTTCTACTGTAGAACTTCGACGTTTAACTAACCTGCGGTGATACGCTTTATTTTGGGTGAGTTTTTCATGCATTTTATCGTACAAAGGCTTGTGAATTCTATCTTCCAACTTTTTAAACTTGGTTACTTTTCCACAACAACTTTCTCGTAAAGGACATTGTCCACAATCTTTTTCCGAACTTCTATAGCTTTTCTTTTCGTAGCCTTTGCTATCTGTTAAAGTTCGTTTGAAAGGCAGAAAAGCTTTATTTCCTCCTTTTTGAATACATTCGTTGTGGATACGTCACATCCTCGTAGACTAAATTAGTAAAAAACTAATATAGCTTTATGATGATTAAAAAGACAAAAGAAATAGCAGCTTATTTAACTTATAGTAAAAAACTACAAGTTCTAAAATATGCCAAAGAATATGGAAATAACTCTATAGCATATAAATTTTTTGGCGTGAAAAAGAGTACATTTTATAAATGGAAAAAGGCGTATGATGAACATGGATAAGAAGGTTTACTTAGAAAAAAACCAACTCCTCGTACATTTCCCAATCAAATCAAGCAAGAAATTGTAAATAAAGTATTAGAACTTCGAAAAGAACATAAATTAGGGACTTGGCGAATTAAATGGTATTTAGAACGTTATCATGATATTTTAATATCAGAATCAAGTGTTTATCGTATTCTAAAGCGTAATAATGTTGCTAGATTAGACAGAAAGGCAACTAGAAGAGCTATGCATAGTATTCGATATGAAAAAGAAACACCAGGTCATCATGTGCAGGTTGATGTTAAATTTCTGATTTTTCATGATGCAAATGGTCAAAAAATCAAGCGATTTCAATATACAGCAATTGATGATGCTACACGAATTAGAGCGCTTAAAATCTATGAAAAGCACAATCAATTAAGATCAATTGATTTCATAAATTATGTTGTAGATAAATTTCCTTTCAGAATTAATACAATTCAAACAGATAACGGACATGAATTTCAATCAAAATTTCATTGGCATGTTCAAGATTTAGGAATGAGACACCGATTTATAAAAGTAGGAACGCCTCAGTTAAATGGGAAAGTTGAACGATCTCATTTAACTGATAAAAAAGAGTTTTATCAACTTTTAAGCTATACTGATGATGTCGATCTAAATCAAAACTTAGAACAATGGGAGAATTTTTATAATTTCAATAGACCACATGGATCATTTAAAGGAAAAACTCCTTATGAAATACTAAAATCAAAACTAAAATAATTATATTTAAAGTCTACGAAGTCATGAAGTACGACACTCATAGTATTGAGATTTGAGATGTTAGTTATTAGACTTTTGTTATTGTATGTTCTTTTTTTATTCATTGGTTTATTGTTTTATGAATAATGTATTCATGAATCCTTTGGATTTAGCTTGATACAAAAACATTTGAGATGTTTGCTATTATTATGTTCATTTTATTAATTACTTTTTTCTTGATAAAAAAGTAATCAAAAAATCAAGGCTTCAATTCTCGCCGGTCAATCATCATTTCGTTTCACTAAAATGTTTAAATCACTCCCGATGGTCGGTAAACATTTTTGCGCTTCTCTCAATGGATTGACACTCGTCTGTAAATTGTTATGCCATTTTGATTTAGATGCCGATACTCTATTTTTTTTGAGTTTGTTAGCGAATGATTTGTTCTTTGTTTTCATTTTGTCTTGTAATCAGAAAACACTTGAGATATTAGACTTTGTTTTTATATGTTATTTTTTATTCATGGCTTTATTATTTTAAGAATATTGTATTCATGAATCTTATGGATTTGTCTTGACACAAAAACGAATCAAAAAAGTCAAGGCTGTAAAACGATTAACCTAAAAATGAATATTGATTCGGGAATAAATTAAATCGCTCCTTTCAGTCGGTAATTTATTCTTATCCTTCTCAATATTCATTTTCTTAACGGTATCGTTTTAGAAGCCGAATTTATTTTTCTTCCAATGTTTTATTCTCTTTCTGTACTTGATCGTATGCTAATTCTTTGACTGCAAGACGTACGAACCATTTTTAGAGATTCTCATAAAACCGTGTTTCTTTAATGCTTTACCCAATTGGATGACGGTTGAATTGTTGATGTTGATATTCCCAAAATAAGCTAACCTTGTAGCTATTTGCGTAGTGTTAAGAAAAGCTGTTGCTGTTTCTTTATCAGCTTTTTCGAACCAGGTTAATAGCAATTCTTCTTCTGGGGATTTGATTTGGTATTGCTCGTTGTTTTGGTTGATGTTTTTAATTTCTTCGTTGTTAAACCAATACCTGAATCCTTCATCAATGAGATACAAAGCTTGTTTGTAACAGTTATCGAGGTTTACGTTGTGTAAAGCAACTTGTGTAAATTCTTTGAATTGTACAGTTTCTTTTATCAAATAGGCCATAGTACATTAAGTTTTAGTCATTAAACATTTTTTAAGGTAATTTAATGTAAATTAAAACCTTACAATGGAAAAACGTGTCGCTTTATGGATGATTTACTTTCTTATTCGATGTATTGCTCTATTCTTTATAATATATCCTTTTCAGCCACAAACTTGCTTTTACTAAAAGTATTAACACCGGAACTTCGACCAACGGACCAATAACTCCTACAAAAGCTTGTGGAGAGTGAATACCGAATATTGCAATGGAAACTGCAATAGCTAATTCGAAATTATTACCTGTCGCTGTAAATGAAATAGATGCATTTTTATCATAAGGAACCTTCATTGCTTTATTAATAAAGAAACTGATAAGGAACATTAGAACAAAATAGATTATTAGCGGTATAGCAATTTTAATTACATCCATTGGTAATTCAATAATTTTATCTCCTTTTAAACTGAACATTATGACGATTGTAAACAATAATGCATAAAGTGTTATGGGAGATATTTTGGGTACGAATACACGATTGTACCATTCTATACCATTCTTCTTAATTAGCGCGTATCTCGTGATAAAACCTATTAAAAATGGAATACCTAAATAGATCATTACACTTTGTGTTACTTCGATCATTGAAACCGAAACATTAAAATTAGCTAAACCTAATTTTGCAGGTAATACATTAATGAATAACCAAACCAAGAAGCTATAACTCAAAACTTGGAAAATACTATTTAATGCGACTAACATTGCTGTATATTCTCTATTAGCCTTCGCTAAATCACTCCAAACTATCACCATTGCAATACATCGAGCTAAACCAATTAGTATTAATCCAGACATATAATCCGGTTCGTCGTGAAGAAATAGAACTGCCAAACCAAACATTAAAACTGTACCAATTATCCAGTTTAAGATTAAGGATATTCCGATTACTTTTTTGTTTTTAAATACTTGTGGTAATAGAGAATAATCTACTTTGGCTAAAGGTGGAAACATCATTATTATCAACCCTAAAGCTAAAGGAATATTGGTTGTGCCAATGCTCATACGCTCTATTAAAACAGACATATTGGGAAAGATATAGCCAATTGTAACACCTAAAACCATTGCGATAAAAATCCATAAGGTTAGGTATCTATCAAGGAATTTTAGTTTTGGTTGCATCGTTTATTTAGTGATTTGTGAAAATATGTACATCATTTCAGTTGCGATTTGAAAACTGCGTTGTTGGTAAACTTCGGTTTGTTCGGTTGTATCATCCGAAATTTTAGGATCTTCGTAAGTAATGGGAATTCGCTTTTCAGCACCGGATATAAAAGGACAACCTTCATCTGCTTGGGAGCAAGTTAGAATCGCTGCGAAATTTGAAATGGGATTGAATGCATCATTATATTTCTTAGAAAAACCGATAATTGGTGAACTATTCTCATCATATTTTATCGCATAAATAGGATTATTACTATCTGTAATTTTAAAGATTTGAAAACCTTGATTGCTTAGCGTTTCAATTACTTTTGGAAACAAAGCTGTTTCTGCTGTACCACCAGAATAACAATTGATATTGGGGATATTATAATAAGCAGCAGCGAATTGTGCCCATACTTGTGCTAGATGACTTCTGCGTGAATTGTGTGTACAAATAAAATTAAGGTTTACCGGTTTTTTACTATTTACCTTTCCTTGAATGTAATCTATTAAAGGTTGTAAAATGTTTTTGCGATCATTACTGATATTTTCAAAATGAAATTGCTCTACAGTTTTTAATATTGTTGAGTACATATTTTTAATTAATTTTTAAGTGTTTAGATAAAAAATCTTGAATTTCTAAAATTGTTTGTTTTGCGGTTCTGTTTACCCCAATTAAAGATGCAGATGCATAACCTGTCCAATTACCATAGCCTACAAACCATAAACCTTCAATATCTAAAGACTTAGTTTCATTGGTTTTTGCAATACCTTTTTCATCTAGTTGTATTAGTGATTTTAGGAATGTAGTATCGTAACCGAAGCCTGTACACCAAATAATTGCATCAAAATCTTCTTGTTCGCCGTTATCCCAAATTACTCCTTTGTCGTAAAACTCACGGAATGTACCACTAGAAATTAACACTCCTCTTTCACGAGCTTCTTTTACAGGTGGAACCATAACAATACTGGCTAAATTGTAATTTGATGCATCAAATGTTTTTCCTTCTAATTCTGCTTTATATCTTGCGTTGGCAATTTTAAACAGATAATAGCCGTCCACTTCATCGGGTAGAAATTCAGGTGTTTTTTTTGTTGACCATTTTACTGTCGTATTTTTTGATACTTCAGCAACAATTTGAGCACCAGAATTACCTTCTCCAACAACCAATGTTTTTAAACCATTAAAATCTTCGGGGTTTTTATATTTACTTGAATGTATTTGAACACCTTTGTAATTTTCTATTCCCTTTAAATTCGGAATGAAAGGATTTCCCCACGTTCCTGTAGCAGAAATAACTGTTTTGGTTTTAAAAAAACTTTCTTGCGTGTGAACTTGAAAAAAATCTCCATTTTTTTTAATTTCAACAACTTCACTATTTCTTTTCACATTAAGTTGATAATATTGCTCGTATTGTCCTAAATAATGTATAACCTCTTGTTTTGTAGGGAATTTATTTTCAGAATTTGGCATTATCAATCCAGGTAACGAGCTATAATCTGCTGGAGAAAATAGGGTTAAACTATCCCAAGTATGGAGCCAAGCCCCGCCTGAAGTATTTTGCTTATCCAAAATAATATACTTCAGTTTTGCACGTCTTAGATAATATCCACAAGCTAATGCACTTTGCCCGCCTCCAATAACTATAACATCAAATATTTCATCCATTGAATTGTTTTTATCTGATTTATGCATTCACAAATTAATACTTTTACGTTTCTATAAATTCTTATCTATATTAATACCGTTTACTGTTTGATAATCCTTGTTTATCGACTTCTACAACTCCTAAAAAATTATCATTGGTAATTGTTATAATATTTATGGTTACAATATTTAGCAACACCCCGAATTTGGTGTACAAGAAGATGATTGGATTTCTGACAATTTCACTTTTGGTTTTTCTACAGGAATACCGCAAGCATCTTCCGCTAAACAAGCTGTTTTTTTATTCTTTAAAATGAAATGTTTTCCATTAAATTCAAGATCGTATTTACCAATTGTAGTCGACTGATATTCTACTTCAATTTCGGCATCTTCCATACCTAATTTATTTTCGGATAAGCGAATAATGTTTAGTAATTTTCCTGGTTTTAAACGATGTTCGTAATCGTCTGCATTCCATAATTGGAAGTTCACCACTTTTTCATTTCTAATCACTCCACCACAATCAATAAATTTCTTTGTGATTTCTCCCACTTCTGTAACGTGGAAATGCTCTGGCACGAAAGTACCATCCTCTAATTGAAATTCAACATTTTGTAATGTTGGTAAGATTTCTTTGATTTCTGAAAGTTTCATCTTCTTAATATTATTATTTATTAATCGTAATATTACGATGTTTTATTTTAAAAAAATGCCTTAACAGCATTTCTCTATTTTGACATTTTGATTGAAAAAGTTAGAAAACTCCTTTTGAATTGCAGCCCAAACCTTTTCATCAATACAATAACAAACTGATTTCCCTTCGATGGAACCTTGGATAATTCCTATACTTTTCAATTCTTTTAAATGTTGAGAAATTGTGGCTTGTGCTAATCCTAACTCATCTACTAAATCTGTACAGATACAGGCATTTTGCTTGATAATATGCTGAATAATAGCCACACGAGCAGGATGTCCTAATACTTTGAATAAAGTAGCTAGTTTATTTTGCTCATCTGTGAATATTTCTGATTTAGTTGTTCCCATCATTAATTTATTATCATTGCAATATTACGATATAATTATTGAATACTAAAAAATTTAATGTTATTTATTTAATGTATTGCTCAACGGCTTTATCCAATTCTTTGTTTACGATTTTGGCATAAAAAAAATTCTGTTAAGTTTTACAACCCAACAGAATTCTATCTTATTTATATCTTAAAAATTGATTATTTAATCGTAATGAAAACGGCACTTTGCTATTAATATCTGACCATCTTCGTACTTGTAAATTAAACGATGTTCTTCATCTATTCTACGTGACCAAAACCCTGAATATTTATGTTTTAATGGCTCTGGTTTCCCTATACCAGTAAAAGGAGTACGTGAAATATCTTTCAATAAATCATTGATACGTTTTACTTTTTTCTTATCGGTTTTTTGCCAAAATAAATAATCTTCCCAAGATTCATCTACGAAAATATATTTCATCTATTCCTCGATTAATTCTCTTTCAAAAGATTGGTTACTTTTTAATTTTTCAATGGCAGCATCTAATCTTGATTCATTGATACGAGAAGATAATTCGTGATTTGTAGCCATTAAAGAATTGTACTCTTCTAATGACATTACCACAATACCTGAATCTTTCCCTCTGTTGATGATTAAGGTTTCAAAATTCTTCGAAACTCTATCTAAGTAAGATTTAATATCTTTTCTGAAATCTGAAACACTTGCTATTATCATAATCTTGTATTTTATTATGTACAAATATATGTACAATATTTTGATTTTCAAAATCTATCTTCTTACATCATTTTAAAATAAACATTTACTATTCAATGAATTGCTCTACTGCTTTGTCTAATTCTTCGTTTACGATTTTAGCATAAATTTGAGTTGTTCCAATATCAGAGTGATCTAAAAGTTTTGATACATACTCAATACGCATACCGTTAGCTAAGGCTTGGGTTGCAAATGTATGTCGGCTTAAATGAAAAGATAATGAGAATGGAAATTCTAATTCTTTGCCCATTCTACGCAATTTCTGACCACATAAAACATTTTTGCTACCGATTACTTTTAGTTGGTATTCGTTGGATTGTTCGAAGAAATTAGCTTCTGAAATGATTGGAAAAATAAAATCATCTGGTTCGGAAGTTTCTTTTTTGTATTTGTTTAAAATCTCTAAAGCAGATTGACCTACCTTGAATTGATGTGAACGTTTAGTTTTACGGATGTTTAATCTGATACGTTGTTCGTTTTCATCATAGTTTTTCCATTGTAAGGTAACGACATCACTAAAACGCAATCCTCCGGCATAACAAGAAAAAATAAACATATCTCTGAAATAGGTATCTGTTTGACCAAATGAACTCTTGTGATTTTTTAGCTGCTCGATTTGTTCTTTGTTTAAAAACAATCTTGTACTCTTGGCTTTTTTGATTCGTACACTTGCAAATGGGTAAGTATTTAAACTGATGATTTCTTCACGAATGGCATCTTTAAACATTATGGCTAAAATTGAACATTTGTATTAAAACTAACATTAGTAATTTATGAACAAATTGAAATAACTGTAAGAAAGCTTCTTTACCAAAAAGGACGCAAGTTTAACCAATTGTGGAATGCCAAGGTAGTTTTTCGTTTAAATCATGACCTAAAAATAAACGAATATCCAAACAGTTATTGCAATAGCGAATCATTGCTCTGTTGTTATTAATATTATTTAGATAACTGTCCATTCAAATCTTGAAAGAGACAATTAGATTATGAAATAAAACAAATTTCTACAATTAAAAACATGATAGCTTTGAAATTTCATATAGAAAACTTGCTGAAAAGGCGAGAGTCAATTTAGCGTAATGAGCGTAAAAATGGCTTACTGTCGCGCAATCTTCCTCTCGTAAACCCAAAATAGTAACTCAAAAAGCGTGCTTTTCTCGTCAAAAACCTCGTATCTCACTTCTCACATCTAAAATTCTCAAAAAATATTTCCCATTGTACCAGCAACTTAAGAGAAGAATGTAAATTAATTGTAAAATGAGTTTGGAAGTTCGGAAAAATGGGTT
>NZ_JAOCHX010000005.1:0-96356 GCF_029843245.1 Empedobacter sp. GD03739
GAGTTAATTATGAAAAAATGTCCGTATTGTGCTGAATTAATAAATGATGAAGCTATAAAATGTAGATATTGTCAAGAGAAGTTTGACGATTCAATGAATAAATCTTTATTAAATATTCTTAATTCTTCTAAAGATAAATTGTTTAAAAAGTATTCAGAATACAAAGAAAACAAGATGAGCCATTTAGTGTTACCTACAGATGAAGAATATTGGCTTATAGGAGATACTTATTTTTTTTTAAATGATTTATCTATTAAAAATGTAGGCGAGTTAAAATATGATGAAATAATTTCAGTTTATTTTAAAGCAGAATCTACTACAAGAAATTTTATAACTGATAGAAATATATTTTTCGGGGTTATTATTTATGCTATTGACGAACAAGATAATAAGACTAATGAGGTAATAGAAGTACCTTTAATCAGTAGAAAATTCGAATTTCATAAACTTGATAAAAAGGCATTTGAAACAGTTATTTTAATATATCATCATATTGCTAAAATCACTTTTAAAAACCGATTAAATTTTTATAATAAACAATTATTAGATAAACAATATTTTGCTTATTTAGGTTTTAGATTTCAGGTTGATGGTAAAGTTTATAACAATAAGAATAAATTAGTAGCTGATTTATCAACTATAAGTTTAGATGATGTAAGTTTTTCTAGTGAATGGTCTGGTTTAAAATCTTCTCAAGAAAATCCGTACGAATTTAAAATACTTAACGGACTTCCTCAGGTAAATATATTATTTGGTTTATTTCAGTCTGGACATAGTTTTAAATTGGATACCATTCAAGATAATGATATTATCAATTTAATAATCTATAATTTTATTATAAATAAAAAATATATAGAATAATCAACTGAAAACTTAAGATTTTGTTTTTCAAAACATTAATAGCAAATTAATATTTTTGTTTATATAAAAAAAAAGCTTTAGCTTTGAGTAAAGCTCTTTGAGAAGTATTTCTCGAGGGGCTTTTTTTATGTATTTTATTTTGGGTACAAATGAAGTATAATAATAGAAAAGAAAATAGGCAAAGCGTAAAAAATAGTAACGCTGGGTATAAAATATTGTTTAACAAAAAAAGTGTTGATCTGTCGGCAAACGTTCCAACACTTTTCTAAAATTTCAAAATTATGAAACATGTACTACCTTTTTTAGAGGAATATTACTTTCTAATTATGATAGGATTTGGGTTAGTAAAAGTGATTTGTACTATCATTAGAACTACCAAATCTTGTAAAGATTGTAAGTAATGGAATGAACCGAGTTATTATAAGTAACTCGGTTTTATTTTACCAAAGTTATAGATTTTTTTGCTGGTTCTGGAGGTGTAGCTGAAAAAATAATATTTAAATTATAGTCGGAATAGAATACTTAACATAAACAAAATTATACACCAAAACAATTCGGGTTAAATTATTGATTTTAAAGTAGTGCCGTTTTGAATAAATACCTTCACACAAACCAACGCCAATGGATAAGTTTTTTCTTGTTGGAAAAACTAAACTTTGCAAATTGTTCGAATAGGAAACATATGCATTTACATCATCAATAATAAATACTTTTTTGGGATGTTTTGTGCCAACTTTATCTGCGGTTGCTTTTATTAATTTGAATAATTCTGGTTGATCCGTTTCAAAAATTTCAATTCCATTTGTAGCTGTTTTTTTGAAAATATTTAGAATAAATTTAATATTATAGTAAACGATTAAACCTCCTAAAGCCAACAGTCCCAAACCTAAAAAAATGGTAATCCACATTGGTTTAGCAATGACGATAGCGATTCCTCCACAAACACAAATTATGAAAATGATGATGCTCAAAATTGTAGAAAAGAAGAGAGTAATCAAGAAAAGAGCAATCCATACTGCCGATTTTTTTTGCGCCTTTTTGTACGTTTCGGAAACGTTTATTTTAAAAGAATTCATAGTGTTAATTAAAGTTTCGAATATAAAAAAACCTGATGAAATTTCATCAGGTTTTTTCTATATCATTTTATTGTTGATTATTTATTAAACTCTTGTGCAGTTTTACGAATAATCGCTAAACATTCGTGTAATTGTTCTTCGTTCATCACTAAAGGAGGAGCGAAACGAATGATGTTTCCGTGTGTAGGTTTGGCTAATAATCCGTTGTCTTTCATTGCAACACAGAAATTCCATGCTGTTTCAGATTCTGGTGTATCGTTGATTAAAATTGCATTTAATAAACCTTTTCCACGAACTGATTTGAATAATGGAAATTCTTCAGCCATTTTCGTGATTTCTGTTCTAAAAATTTGTCCTAATTTTTCAGAATTTTCAGCTAATTTTTCGTCCAAAACAACTTGCAAAGCTTCTGTAGCAACAGCCGCAGCTAATGGATTACCTCCATAAGTAGAACCGTGTTGTCCTGGTTTGATGACATTCATTATTTCATCATTTGCTAAAACTGCAGATACTGGATAAGCTCCACCTGAAACGGCTTTACCTAAGATTAAAACATCAGCATCAATATTTTCGTGATCGATTGCTAACATTTTTCCTGTACGTGCGATTCCTGTTTGAATTTCGTCCGCGATAAATAAAACATTATGTTGTTTACATAATTCTTCACAAGCTTTCAAATATCCTTCAGAAGGTACATTAACACCAGCTTCTCCTTGAATTGGTTCTACTAAGAATCCACAAATTTTATCTGCTTTTTCTTCTAAAATTTGTTTCAAAGCTTCAACATCATTGTATTCTACGGCTTCGAAACCGCTTGTGTAAGGATTGAAATTTTTACGTGCATCTTCATCATTCGAGAAAGAAATAATAGTAGTTGTACGACCATGGAAATTGTCTTTACATACTACAATAATCGCTTCACCAGTTGGAATTCCTTTCTTTTCGTAACCCCATTTACGAGCAATTTTTAGCGCTGTTTCTACAGCTTCTGCACCCGTATTCATTGGCAATACTTGATCGAAACCGAATAATTCTGTGATAAATTTTTCGTATTTTCCTAATTCCGCATTATAAAAAGCACGAGAAGTTAACGTTAATTTTTCGGCTTGATCTTTCAACGCTTTAATAATTCTAGGATGACAGTGACCTTGATTAACAGCTGAATAAGCTGATAAAAAGTCGAAATATTTTTTTCCATCAACATCCCAAACGTAAACACCTTCACCTTTTTCCAATACAACTGGAAGTGGGTGATAGTTATGCGCTCCGTATTTTTCTTCTAATGCAATTAATTCTGCTGATTTTTCCATGTAATGATTTGTTTTTGTTTGTTCGTAATATTTTATAAAAAAACCGACAAATAATGGTCGGTTCTATTTCGTTTCTAAATTTTTCTCAATTAATTGAATATCTTTTCCAAAGAATTTTTTTGCCACTTTTATAATATTATCTGTATTGTCAGAAATATAAAATGTATAGTTTGCAACAGTATCTTTCGCAGCCAATTTTCCTTCTTTTGCCAATTGATAAATTACTTGATTCACGACAATTAAAGGTGAATTTACGATATCAACTTTTCCTTCAAATACTTGATTGATTTCTTTTTCCAGATGTGTATAATGCGTACATCCTAAAATAATCGAATCAATTCCTTCTAATTTTTTGTTCAATAAATACGTTTCTAAAACTGCTTTAGAAATCGTAGAATTTGTAAAACCCTCTTCGATAACAGGTACTAAGAGAGGAGTAGCCATTTCAATAACCGTAATATGTTTATTTCGACGACGAATTGCTTTCTTGTAAGCGCCCGAATTTACAGTTGCTTTTGTTGCAATAACACCTATCTTTTCTCTTAATTCGAACGAAACTTTCTCTGCAACTGGCGAAATAACATCGATAACAGGAACATCTTTTCCTGCAGCTTCTCTAATTTCTTTCAACGAATTAGCCGTTGCAGAATTACATGCAACTAAAATCGCTTTACAATTATTGTCTATTAAAAAATTAGTAATGTCTACCGAAAATTGTGTAATCGCTTCTTTCGATTTTTCTCCGTAAGGCAAATTTTGAGTATCGCCAAAATAGATCAAACTTTCGTTTGGTAGCAGACGTTTTATTTCTTTTGCAAACGTCAAACCACCAACTCCAGAGTCGAAAACACCAATTGGTCTGTTATCATTCATATCGCAAATTTAACAAATTAATCGATGTAAAATAATCTTGAAGCAATTCCGTCTGCGAAAAATTTTGCTTCGGGTTTTAAAATAATTCTATTTTCTTTCTTTTCGACTAAATTTTCGTTAATTAATTGATTGAGTTCTTGATAAAAAGAATTCACTAAAGGTTGAGAAAATTCTGAATTAATTCGATTTAAATCTATTCCATAAATTGTTCTCAATCCTATCATTATCATTTCATTAAATTTTTCTACTTCATTTAAAACTTCAATTTCTTGAGGTAGATTATTTTCGTTGATAGCTTGTATGTATTTAGAATTATTTGCAATGTTCCAAGCACGAGTTTTTCCGTTATAAGAATGCGCAGAAGGTCCAATTCCTAAATAATGAATTCCTTTCCAATAATTAGAATTGTGTAAAGAAAAATACTCTTCTTTTCCGAAATTAGAGATTTCATATTGAATAAAATCATTCGAAGTTAAAGTGTCAACTAAAAGTTGAAATTGTTCGTTTTGACGATCTTCATCAACCGGTTTTGTGATTCCTTTTTTGATTTGATGATTTAAAATTGTTTTTTCTTCGACTGTTAATGCATAAGAAGAAATATGTGGAACATTCAGCTCAATTGCTTTTTGCAAATTTTGCTTCCACATTTCGTTGGTTGTGGTCGTAGAACCATAAATCAAATCAATAGTGATATTTTCGAAACCAAAATCTTGCGCCAATTTTATCGAAGTCTCAGCTTCTTGTGCATTATGTGCTCGATTCATTAATTTCAAATCTTCTTCAAAAAATGATTGAACACCAATCGAAAAACGATTAATCGGAGTTGATTTTAAGAAATTAAGTTTTTCTTTATTCAAATCATCAGGATTCGCTTCGAGTGTAATTTCCTTTAAATTTTTGGTTGAATAATTTTTATAAATCGTTTCGAAAATACTTTCTAATTCAATTTCGGACAGGATAGAAGGTGTTCCTCCTCCAAAATAAATCGTTTCTAAAGGTGTTGAAATTTCATCTTTTCTGATCTCAAGTTCTTTATTAATTGCTTGAATTAAATTTGATTTATGTTGAAGATTTGTCGAAAAATGAAAGTCGCAATAGCTGCATTTTTGTTTACAAAACGGGATATGAATATAAATTCCTGCCAAAATATTATGATTTGAAGCAAAATTATAATGAAATTATAGGCTAAAAAAATTGTTATAAAAAAAACTAAAAATTAATATTGGTTTTGTAAATAAATCTTATATCTTTATCAACGAAAATAAAATACTATGAATAAAGGAACTGTAAAATTCTTTAATGAAGAAAAAGGATACGGATTTATTAAAGATGACGAATCAGGAAAAGAGTACTTCGTACACGTTTCTGGTTTAACAGACAAAGTAGCTCAAAACGATAAAGTATCTTTTGACTTAGAACAAGGAAAAAAAGGCATCAACGCCGTTAATGTGAAAGTAATCTAATTAATATATTATCTCAACATATTTCTTGTAAGCGACCTGTTTAGGTCGCTTTTTTTATTCTTTGATTTCGTCACTATTTTGATAAAACTCTGCATCACGAAGCAATTCATTCACGAAATGATATAATCTTCCCAATTGATATTTTGCCAAATAATGACCATATAAACTCGCTAAATAGGTTCCTAAAGTAATCAATAATGCAATAGGAATACTCCAAATCCATACACTATTTCCTTGTACAATATATTCGGAAACCGCATAAGAGCCTAAGGTGATAAAAATAGCTCCGCTCAAACCATACAAAAATGCGAAAAATGTCCAAACATTAGAAGGCGGACCAATAATTCCTCTTACAACCAAATAGTTAGGATGATCATCGTCATCTTCAATTCTGATTTGTAATTGCGGGTGCCAATATTTATCTTTGTCTTTGCGGACACGAATCATCGCAACTTCCTGATTGGCATAACCTCCGTATTCAGTAGAATTTGTTTCAAGGTGTTTTTTGATTAAATCAATAAATTCTTGTTTTGATAAATGCGTAAAAACCTTAAAACGTGGTCGGCTTAAAAGAGATTTAATTGGAACTTTTTGGCTCATATTCTATTACTTTCTTTAAATTTACAATAAATGTTTAGATTATGACAAAAATCATTTCTGATACTTATGAGAAAATTTATGAAATAGTTCGTCAAATTCCCGAAGGACGTGTTTCTACTTATGGTTTGATAGCAAAATATATAGGAGAAAAATTTTCTGCGCGTGTGGTTGGCAATGCGATGAATCATGCACATAATAGAGAAGATGTTCCTGCGCATCGTGTTGTAAACAGAAATGGTTTGTTAACTGGAAAACATCATTTTAATCCTTCGAGTTTGATGCAACAATTGTTAGAGAATGAAGGTGTGGAGATTATAAATGATAAAGTGATTAATTTTAAAGAAATTGTATGGGATCCGAATGAATCTCATTAAAATCTGTAACAAAATTTACTTTCTTCTTACTAATTTTACAAATCAAATGATATAGAAAATGGAATTTTTATTGCAAGCTCAAGGCTTAACAAGAAAATATAAAGATAAAGTTGCGCTTAATAATTTTAGTATCAATATTCCACAAGGTTCTATTTATGGACTTTTGGGACCAAATGGTGCTGGAAAAACGACTTTTATTCGTATTGTTAATCAAATTACAGCGCCAGATAGCGGGACAATTTTGTTGAATGGAGAACCTTTGACGAAAAAATCAATCGGTCAAGTTGGTTATATGCCAGAAGAACGTGGTTTGTACAAGAATATGAAGGTTGGAGAACAGGCACTGTATTTTGCAAAACTGAAAGGTCTTTCTTCTGCGGAAGCTAAAAAACGTACCGAATATTGGTTCGAGAAACTTGATATGATGTCTTGGTGGAACAAGAAATTGAGCGAGTTGTCGAAAGGAATGGGACAAAAAGTTCAGTTTGTGATTACAGTTATTCACAATCCTTCTTTGCTGATTTTTGATGAACCTTTTAGTGGTTTTGATCCTGTAAATGCACAAATTATTGCGAATGAAATTCTTGAATTAAGAGATAAAGGAACGACAATTATTTTTTCGACGCATCGTATGGAATCTGTAGAGGAAATGTGTGATCATGTTGCTTTGATTAATCAATCGAATAAAGTATTAGATGGAACAATTGAAGAAGTTAGAAATCAATTTAAGACAGGGAAATTTTCGATTCAATTGAATGAAATTCCCGCTGATTCTCTTCAAAATTTAGCGAATGAATTTGAGATTTCGGATGTACGAAACGTTAATCAACGAACTGAATTTAATTTGTTGTACAATAAAGAAACACCAACCAATGTGATTTTAGATAAATTGATGCAAGTGGGGCAAGTTCATCAATTCAAAGAAATTATTCCTTCGATGAATGATGTGTTTTTGGAAGCCGTTAAACAAAGTTCAATTCCTAATCTTTAAGCTAATTTTCAAATGAAAAATATATTTTTAGTTGCACAACGTGAGTTCTTTTCTCAAGTAAAAAACAAAGCGTTTATTGTTATGACTTTTCTTTCGCCTTTACTGATTGTTGGAGCAGGAGCGGTGATTTTCTTTTTGAGTTCTGCAAATAATTCCGAAGTGAAAAACATTGCAATTGTAGATGAAAGTACAGAGTTTGTAACCTCGTTTAAATCGACTAAACAAATGATGTTCAGTATTTACACGCCTCAAGAATTGAAATCGATCAAAGATACATTGAAAGGAAGCGAATATTTGAATGCGATTCTTCATATTCCAAAAAATACAGATGGAAATTATGATAATATCGAGAAAAATACAGAATTAATCACAAATGGAAATCTTGGAATTACTGATCGAGAAAAACTTTCGAGAACAATTAGTGATAAGATTGAAAAAGAAAAACAAGCAAAATCTGGTATTGATAAAGCTGCTTTAGAAGCTTCTAAGGCTCGCGTTAACCTGAATGTTTTCAACGTTACAGACGGAAAAGAAGACAAAGGAATGGAGTTGAAAATCGGATTATCGATGTTTTTAACTTACATTATTTTCATGTTTGTGATGATTTATGGCGTAAAAGTTATGCGTTCGGTTGTTGAAGAAAAGAATAATCGTGTTGTAGAAATTATCATTTCTTCTGTGAAACCTTTCGAATTGATGATGGGTAAAATTTTAGGAACGACAATGGTTGCAGTGACGCAATTTGCAATATGGATTGGAATGACAATGGGGTTATTGATTTTATTTCCTGCAATTGCAGCATCGAGAATGGATATGTCACAACAAATGATGAATCAAGCACAATTAGCGGAAACTAACCCAGATATGATGCAAAAAGTAACAGAAATTAGCGAAGTATTGTTAACGTTTAATTATCCGTTAATCATTTTTGCTTTTATTTCTTATTTTATCTTAGGATATTTGTTCTACAGCTCTGTTTTCGCGGCAATTGGTTCTGCGGTTGACAATGATACAGATACGCAACAATTTACATATTTTCCTTTAGTTCCGATGATGATTGGACTTTACGGAAGTATGACAACTTTCGAAAATCCTGATGGTCCAGTTGCTTTTTGGTTATCAATGATTCCATTAACTTCGCCCATCTCAATGATTACTCGAATTCCGTTCGATGTTCCGATTTGGCAATTAGCTTTATCCTTATTTTTGCTTTTAATCAGCACCATATTTATGGTTTATATTGCTGGAAAAATCTATAGAATTGGAATTTTAATTTATGGTAAAAAACCAACTGTGAAAGAAATGGTGAAATGGATTTCCTATAAAAACTAATTTTACACAACTATAAAACCAAAAAAGAGCTTGATTTATCAAGCTCTTTTTTTAATCGTCTATCGTATCTTTTTTGATGATTTTCGTATTATTTGGTACTTTTCCGTATAAAAAGTCGAGGTATATTTTACTGTAAGAATTAAATAATTGAAGTAATTTGAAATAATTTACATCATTCAATTCTATTTTAGATTCGGTATTTGTTAATGCATTTTCAATGAAATCTCTGATTTTGAATTTCGGAATTTTTAAATCATTTGTGAAATAATCTTCACCAAAATAATTCTTAATTTTTGTAATTTTATCGTATTTATCTTCATAATCAAGCAATGCTTTTCGTTGTTTGGCTTTACCAGAAAAAACATCATAAATACGCCCAATATCCAATCTCGTCAACGTAATATCTCCACTCAAAAATCCAGCTTTCAACGAAGATGTGTCTTTTATAGGTTTGATATCAGGATTAACACCAAGACTTTTATAAAGTTTTGTTACAACATCAGCTTTTTTTCCATTTTTGACATCTTTTTCAAGAATTCCTGTCAATTTTTGACCAATATATGCGGTATTCAATTGAATTGTCTGCACAGCTAAATGCACTACAATTGTTTGTTTATTGAACAAATTTGGTCTTAAGATAATTAGTCGATTTTCGTACCAATCAGATTGTATTTTTAGCGTGTCATTTACTTTTGCTTGAATAAGAAAAGTTCCTGTAAAATTAGAAATTGTTGTATGATTTGTTCTCAGATTTGTAACGTAAACTCCTTCTGCTGTATCGTCAGAATCATCAATGATAATGTTTCCCTGAATCCATTTTTCTTGTGCGAAAATAAAATTCGACAACAGCAATATTAGAATGGTAAATAGTGATTTCAATTGTTCGTGATTATACGTTTAATTATTTGTACGAAGATAAGTCTTAATAAATTAGCATCAATTTTGTTAACGTTTATTGGCTAAATTTTAAAAATCTATTAAGAATTATTGATTTTTGTTTTGATTTAATTCATTCAAATAATCTTTCGCATAAGATTCTAAATCAATCATTATCGTACCAAATTGTCTGCTCAAAACTTTTTCTTGAAGCGGATAACGCGCATTAACATAATATAAAAATTCTTCTATTTTATATTCAGGAATTTGTAATTGATTTGTATAAAAATCTGTAGGATAATAATGTTTAACTTCTTGAACGAGAGAAAGTTTTGTTTCGTAATTACGTACACGACGTTGCTCACGATAAAATCCATTCATATGACCAATCAATCGAACAGGATTTAAAACATCCATTGGCTTGAATTTTGCAATATCTCTTTTAGGTTCTAAATCTCGTAAACGTTGATCAAGTCCCATTTTATCGTACAAATCTGTTTTATTATCCTTGTGATATTTAGGTTGTAAAGGGCCTTTACCAATTGTAGCACCACTCAATTCAATTGTTTCAATATCCAAATGTGCTTGTAAAAAACCTTTGTTGTAAATATTTTGATTGACTACAATTTTTCTTGGAATCAAAAAATCTGCTTCAAACAAAATTGTATCGCCAACATTTGCTTGGATAGAATAATAACCCGAAGAGCTTGTACATGTCTTACTTTCTGACGTCAGATTTTCTATACGAGCACCAGAAACTGAGGAAATATAATCGTTTCCTTCGTCTACAACCACAGAACCAGTAATCAACTTATTTTGTGCAAAGCTGATGAATGGAAATATAAATAGTGTGTATGTTAACCAATATCGCATGTTAGATTTAACCTTTTATTTTTTGTTTCATTTTCGACCAACGATAATTTCGGATGAATTTTTCTTGATCTCGATTTACCATTTTTTTTGTACCATTAATTTTAGCTTCAAAAAAACCTTTCAAATAATACAAAATATATGTGGGTTTCTTTTTACGTAAAGCCAATTTTGTGCCAGCAATTAATGTAATCCAAAATCCATAACCTAATGCATAATAAGCCGCACCTTGTTTGTAAAGCGCCGATTTATTGTAACTCGCGCCAGTTGGTTTTAGATGTTTGATGTGTAAAGATTCGTCTGTAACAACTTTCCAACCATAATATTTACACAACAATTCGTCTACTGTATCCCAACCCATATGTGCGCGTAATCCACCAATTTTTTCGTAACAATTTTTTCTATACGCCTTAAATGCGCCACGAATATGGTCTTTATCTGTCAGATTTTCAAGAATCCATTTTCCGTCCTTATCAATATACGCAAAACCACCAACCATTGCAATATCTTCCTCATGATTAAAATGAGTTAAAATAGTCTCAAAATAATTGAAAGGAATATCTAAATCAGCATCCAATTTAACAATAATATCATAATTAGGATCAATGATTTCGTAACCTTTCAAGAAAGCTTGTATCACTTTGCTTCCTGGCTGATGTTCACCTTTTGATAAGATATTTCTTAATTTGATGAACGGATATTTAGCTGTAAGTTCTTCTACAATTTGTTGTGTTTTATCGGTTGAATGATCATTTACAACAATCACTTCATATGGTAAAACAGTTTGATTAACGAGAGAATTTAGCGTAATCGCAATAAAATCTTCTTCGTTATGTGCAGGTATAACAATAGAGTATTTAGTAAGTAAAGTCTTTTTTTCGTTCTGCGTAGACAGCATAATATCTTGGTGTAATTCTTCTTAATAAGGGTCTTATTCCCAGTTTGTTTGATGGATGCGTCCATTTGTGACGATGTATTACATTCCATCCAGCTTTTTCCATTAACATGTCAAATTGCCAATCTTCAAATTCGTGATAATGTACATCTCGCGCATCATTTTGATTACGATAAGCAGGCGAAAACCACAAACGCATCGGAATTGAAGCTAATAATTTATCTCCAGGCAAATTTCTTAGCACTTCCATTGGATTTACCAAATGTTCTAAAATTTCTAAAGCCGTTACAAAGTTAGCATCATAATTTTGCAAATCCTTATAATAATAGTCCAAATCGTCGCCATTTGTATTTTTTACATCAAAACCATTTTCCAACATCACATCTGTAAAAGGATTTTTGATTCCTAAATCAAGAATTTTATCAGTAGGTTGAGCAAATTGTTTCAGCAAAGCTAAGGTTTCATTGTATCTTTTTTGTGGATATATTTTGTACATTGTGTTAGTTGTTTTCGGATGATAAATTTAATCATCTATTTTAATATTGCTCGTTTCTATTTTAAATTTTTTTATTGCAAATTTGCCAGATGAAAACGATTGGATATTATCGATTACGAAACAAAAATAAAGTAGAAGGTTTTGCGAAGGAGATAGATGGAGTGACCTATTTTAAAGGTTATAACGAGTTTTCTTGGCACGAAAATGCTTTACAATTTGATACCATAGATATTGGAATAGATATATTGGATAAACGAAATCGACGATTATTTACCAATGATATTGTGTTGTATAAAGTCTCTAAAAAACCATTCTTGCGTACAGGTTTTGTCGTTTACGAACCAAAACTGAAAGAATTTGGAATCGTAGATCAACAAAGTTTTCATTTTACACCTTTCTATGTTGAAGGTTTGTGTTTATTCGATCATGATAAACTCGAAGTAATTTCTCATTTATTTACGAAGAAAGAGGTTTCTAAGTAAGTTTAACGAGATTTTTCCATTAATTAAATTTGAAAGAAAGCAAAATTGACTGTACATTTGGGTCGTGAAACTATGGGCAACTAAAATTTTTATTTTTTTTTATATAACGACTTCAACTCAATTTTGTCAGTTATATAAATTGCCTGTGTTTATTTCTCATTTTATTGAACATGATAAAGGAGGAGATTTTTTGGATGAAATGAAAACTTTTTTAGTTCATCATTATGGAGGACATGAGGTTGATGCGGATTGGGAAACTGACCAAAAATTACCTTTCATGAAAGTTGAGTTTGTTCATATCGACTTTTTTTTCTCTCCTATAAAACTCTTTGATATTTTACACTTAGATAAAGAAATTTCTACCACTTCAATCAAAATATTTGATGAAGATTTTTTACATACTTATTATTTAGATTCTATCTGGCAACCGCCAAAACAAGCGTGATTTTTTTTAGATTTATGATAGATTGATTCTTTCAATTTATCCAATTTCAGCTATTTACAACTTGTATTTAGCACATTTTTAATCTATACAATTTTACGATGTTAAATAAAATTATTGATTTTTCAATCAAGAATAAATTTATCGTGGGTTTGTTTACGTTGGCTTTGTTGATATTTGGTATTTACGATGCGACAAAATTACCCATTGATGCACAACCTGATATTACATCTAATCAGGTTCAAATTATTACTGTAGCGCCTTCTTTTAGTGCAGAAGATATTGAGCGTTTAGTGACTTTTCCTATCGAACAAGCTAATTCTAATATTGGTGGGATTACCGAAATTCGTAGTTTTTCTCGTTTTGGATTATCATTGGTAACCATTGTTTTTGATGACAATACAGATGTTTATTGGGCGCGACAACAAGTAAGTGAACGATTGATTCAGGTTCAAAATGAGATTCCCGAAGGTATTGGAGAACCACAACTTGGTCCAATTTCGACAGGTTTGGGCGAAATCTATCAATATGTTGTTCGTCCCGCCGAAGGTTACGAAGATCAATATGATGAAACTGAATTAAGAACAATTCAAGACTGGATTGTTCGTCGTCAACTTTTAGGCGTTCCTGGTGTGGCAGATGTGAGTAGTTTCGGAGGAAAATTGAAGCAATACGAAATTGCAATTGATCCGCAACGTTTACAATCTTTTAGTCTGACAATTAATGATTTATTTGATGCACTGAGTGAGAATAATCAAAATACAGGTGGAGCTTATATCGAAAAAGGTCCTACTTCTTTATTCATCCGTTCTGAAGGTTTAATTGGTAACATCGAAGATATCGAAAATATTTTGGTCAAACGTTCGCAAAGTGGAACACCTATTTTATTGAGAGATGTTGCAGACGTAAAAACTGGCTTTGCTACGCGCTATGGTGCAATGACATATAACGATACAGGTGAAGTTTCTGGTGCAATTGTTATGATGTTGAAAGGAGCAAATAGTAACGAAGTGGTTAAGAATGTACAACAACGTATCGAAGAAATCAAAAAGACATTACCTGATGGAGTTGTTATTGAACCTTTCTTAGACCGTAAAAAAATGGTTGACAATACTATTCATACGGTTGAAACGAATTTACTTGAAGGAGCCTTAATCGTTGTCTTTATTTTGGTACTTTTCTTAGGTAATTTACGTGCTGGTTTTATTGTAGCTTCTGTCATTCCTCTGGCCTTATTATTCGCGATTATTATGATGAATATTTTTGGTGTAGGTGGAAACTTGATGAGTTTAGGCGCATTAGATTTTGGATTGATTGTCGATGGTGCTGTGATTATTGTAGAAGCGGCGATGCATCAGTTAGCACACAACAAAAAATTTGGGTTGAAGAATAAATTAACGCAAACTGAAATGGATCAAACAGTTGGTTCTTCAGCTAAAAAAATGGTGAATTCGGCTGTTTTTGGTCAAATTATTATTCTAATCGTTTATTTACCAATTTTTACTTTACAAGGAATAGAAGGAAAGATGTTCAAACCAATGGCGCAAACAGTTGCTTTTGCTCTGATTGGTGCATTTATTCTTTCGTTGACTTATGTTCCGATGATGACTACTTTATTCTTAAGTAAAAAGAAGAAAGTCAAACCAAATTTATCGGATCGTGTAATGGCTAAAATTGAGATTTTCCATCAGAAATATTTAATCAAAGCCTTAAAAGTTCGTACTATTATTCTAGCTGTTGTACTTTCACTTTTCACTATTGCTGTTTTTGTGATGTCTCGTTTAGGTGGAGAATTTATTCCTGCCTTAGAAGAAGGAGATTTTGCTGTAGAAGCGCGTATTTTACCAGGAAGTAATATTACGACAACAATAGAATACACAAATAAGGCAGCTAAAATACTGAAAGATCGTTTCCCTGAAGTTGAAATGGTTGTCACGAAAATTGGGAGTGGAGAGATTCCTACCGAGCCAATGCCAATGGATGCAGGAGATATGATTATTGTTTTGAAACCTAAAAAAGAATGGACTTCTGCCACAACTTTTCCAGAATTATCGGATAAAATGAGTAAAGCTTTGGAAGATGTTCCAGGACTTTCAACGGGATTTCAATTTCCTGTTCAGATGCGTTTTAATGAATTAATGACAGGAGCACGACAAGATGTGGTGGTGAAAATATTTGGTGAAAATTTAGATAGTTTAGCCAATAATGCAGAGAAATTAGGAAAAATAATCAATACTGTAAAAGGAGCGCAAGATTTGTATATCGAACCAATTAATGGAATTCCACAAGTTGTGATTGAATTTGATCGTGCTTTATTAGCGCAATATGGATTGAGTATTGGAGAAGCAAATCGAATTATTAATATGGCTTTTGCAGGACAATCTACTGGAATGGTTTTCGAAGGTGAAAAACGTTTTGATATGGTGGTTCGTTTAGCAGAAGACAAACGCGAGAATATCGAAGATATTCGAAATTTATTGATTCCTACTGCTTCTGGAATTCAGATTCCATTGAATCAATTAGCAAAAGTAGATTATAAAAATACGCCAAATCAAATTCAGCGCGAAGATGCAAAACGTAGAATTGTTGTTGGATTTAACGTAAAAGGACGCGACATAGAAAGTGTTGTACAAGAATTACAACAAAAAGTTGATGCTCAAATAAAACTTCCTACAGGTTATTATACAACCTATGGTGGAGCTTTCGAAAATTTGAATCATGCTAAAGCTCGTTTAGGTATCGCTGTTCCAGTCGCCTTGGTTTTGATTTTTGTCTTGTTATTTTTTGCATTCAAATCAATCAAAGAAAGTTTATTAATTTATACAGCCATTCCGCTTTCTTCAATCGGTGGAATACTATTCTTAGCTGCGCGAGATATGCCTTTTAGTATTAGTGCTGGAGTTGGATTTATCGCACTTTTTGGAATTGCCGTTCTAAACGGAATTGTATTAATATCAGAATACAATCGTCTACGTGATAACGGAATTAAAAATACAACTCGAATTGTTATTATGGGAACACGAACTCGTCTTCGTCCCGTTCTAATGACAGCTGCCGTAGCCTCTTTAGGTTTCTTACCAATGGCTCTTAGTAATGGTTCGGGCGCAGAAGTTCAACGTCCATTAGCAACTGTTGTTATTGGAGGATTAATGGGCGCGACTTTCCTTACTTTATTTGTTTTACCAATTTTATATGTTATGTTCGAAAATATTCATTTTAAAAAGAAATCAACTCGTCATAAATCAATTCCTACAGCTATTTTATTAGTTCTAGCTTTGTTTGGAACAACTGCTAATGCGCAAGAACGTATGAGTTTTGATGAAGTTGTCAAGTTAGCTGACGCGAATAACCTCGAAATTAAACAAGCAGAATTGACTACTGTTTATCACGAGAAAAATGTGTTTGCCAATCGTTCGCTTTCACCTTTAGATATAGCTGCGGAATTTGGACAAGTGAATTCAGGTGAATTTGATAACAAGTTTACTATTTCGCAATCGTTTCAATTTCCTGTGGTTTTTAAACGTCAAAAAGCTTTGAACGAACAAATGATCAGTACTTCTAAAGCAAATGAACAATTGACGAAAGTTGAAATTAAACAACGATTAGCTAATCTGTATGTCAATATGCAAAATACAGAATATCAACAAGATTTATTGAAAGAAAATGAATTGATTTACCAAGAGTTTTTGAAGAAAGCAAATTTACGTTTGAAGAAAGGTGAATCAAACCGAAGTGAGGTTTCAACGGCTATTATTCAGTTGAAATCGATTCAAAATCAATTGAAATTAGTCGAAAATGAATTAGAAAATGAATCAAGACAAATTCAATTTTTAACCAATTCATCATTCAAAATTTATCCAACAAAAGATGGTGTAAATTGGAGTGAAATTGCAGGATTATCTGTTTCAAATGTACATCCAATGTTAAAATTAGCTGAAGAAAATATTCAGACTTCTACTTTAGAAACTGAAGTTGAAAAATCGAAAAAAGTTCCAGTTTTAACAGTTGGATATTCAAATCAAAGCTTTTCTGACTTGGATCAAAATCGATACAATTCTTTTCAAGTAGGAGTTGGCTTACCTTTGTTTAATAGAGGAATTAATTCGTCAATTGAAGCCTCAAAAGTTAAAACTGATCTTGCAAAACAAGCGTATACTTTACAACAATCGAAGTTGCAACAAGATTTTGATGTTTTAAAAAATAAAGTAAACGCTTACGAAGAAATAGTAGGAGATTTTGAGCAAACTCAACTTCCTGCTGCGAATGATTTACAAAAAACAATTAATCGTCAATTACTAGAAGGAGAGATTAATTTTTTGGATTGGGTGATTCTGAATAATCAAATCATCGAAGTGAAAACAAAGTTTCTAGAAGCAAAGAATCTACGTAATCAGGCTTATGCCGCAATGACTTTTTATACTGCACAATAATATGAAAAAATATATCTTAATGCTTTGTACATCTTTTGTTGTGATGAGTTGTAACAAAGAAGAAACAAAACCTGAAGTAGAGCAAAAAGCAACTATTTCTACTTCAATTTTAAAGTTGACAGATGCTCAATTAAAGAATTTTGAAATTGATACAACCTCTTTACGTCATCAGAATTTACCTACAACTATTCGGCTAAATGCAAAGACGGCAGTAACCCCAGAAAATACTATTTCTATCACCAATGCCTTTGGTGGTTATGTGAAACGAATTGCACTAATTCCAGGAAATTATGTCAATAAAGGACAAGTTTTGGTGGTTTTAGAAGATCCGCAGTATATCCAAATGCAAGAAGATTATCTCACAACAAAAGCTTTGTTAGAGCAGGCTAGTGCAGATTATGTTCGTCAAAAGGATTTGAATGCAGAGCAAGCAGCAAGTGACAAAGTGATGCAACAAGCGAAAGCAACACGTCAATCGTTGATGGTAAAGAAAAGTTCCTTGGAACAGAAACTAAGATTAATGAATATCAATCCTTCCTCAGTTTCGTTGAGTAATATCCGACGTACCATCAATGTTTATGCACCGATTAGCGGAATGGTGAGTCAGGTTTTTGCGAATACAGGACAATATATTTCGCCAGCAGATGCGATGTTAGAAATTATTAATCCAGATCGTTCTTTGTTGAATGTAAAAGTATTTGAAAAGGATCTGAGTAACATTCAGATTGGTCAATTTTTGAAAGCTTATACCAATGCAAAACCAGATCAAAAGTTAGATGCGCAAATCACTTCAATTTCAAATCAAGTGAATGAAGATGGAACGGTTGATGTTTTTGCACGAATTACGAATGCGAATGGTACGCGATTAACAGCGAATATGTATTTCAATATCGAATTGCAAGTGAATTCGCTTGACGCGAATGTTTTACCAGAAGAAGCTGTAATTCAGTTTGAAGGAAAAGACTATGTGTTCGAAAGACAAACTAAAAATCAGTTTCGATTAGTTCTTGTAGAAATAGGAGGTTCTGCGAATAAAATGATTGAAATAAAATCTCCTCAAAATTCAGGAAAAGTCTATGTTTCGAAAGGAGCATATAATCTTTTGACTGCGATGAAAAATAGTGGAGAAGGAGATTAGACTTCGAATTATTGAATATAAAAAACGAGCAATTTATTGCTCGTTTTTTATTGAATTTTGTTCTTTTTAAATTAAAATCCAATTAGAAAATTTGCTATATTCATCTCATCTTGATCAATTTCATTAATTTTGAAAAAATGGAAAGTATATGCAAATTTTAGTAATCGAAGATGATAAGCGAATTAGCGATTTTTTAATCAAAGGATTAGAAGAAAATGGACATTTGGTTACGCTTTGTAAAGATGCGGAAACTGTTTTAGATGAATTTCTTACGATTCAGTTTGATTTGATTATTTGCGATATTATGTTACCAAAAATGGATGGAATTCAGCTTGTACAGACACTTCGTTACAAAAAAATATTCACTCCAATTTTGATGTTAAGTGCATTAAATACAGTTCAAGATAAAGTTTCAGCTTTGGACTATGGTGCAGATGATTACATTACAAAACCATTTCATTTCGACGAATTATTATCGCGAATCAAAGCTTTAACGCGTCGTAATCAGTTTCGTTCACAAGAAATCCCTGAAAATAAATTGATTTTTGATGACTTAGAAATCGATTTGGATCAATACAAAGTTTTTGTCAATCAAGAAGAAACAGAGCTTTCTCCTCGTGAATTTAAGTTGTTGAATTATTTAATCGAAAATATAGATAAAACCGTTACTCGTATCCAAATTTTAAATGCTGTTTGGGGAATAACATTCGATAATCACACTAATGTAGTGGATGTTTACATTTCGTATTTGCGCAACAAAATCGAGAAAAACGGGACGAAATATATTCACACGGTAAAAGGCGTTGGTTATATGTTTAAAGCCTAAATTATGAAATTAAAACACCGATTAGAGCTTTATTCAGTCGTTATTTTCAGTATCATTATTCTGATTGTTTCTACAATTATTTACTTTTCTTTTTATACCGAAATGGAGAAAAAAGAGATCAAATCATTGCAGAATAAGACGCTTTTGGCTTCTATTTATTATTTGGAAAAGGACGAATTGCCTGTTTTAGAGCATAATAATATCAAAAGTCAATTAGAGAAGACGATTTCCCGAAAAAATATTTTAATTGTTGATCATAACAACAAAAAATACAATGGAAATATGTCGTCTAATAAAGATATTTCAACCAATTTTATAGAAAATATTCGTGCCAATAAATCAGATTTTTTTACAAGTAAAGATTTCTTTTATAACGGAATTTTTTATCACGATAACCAAGGAGATTTTGTAGTAATTACGCGCGAATCTAAACAAGAATTCAACGAACAAATGCAATCGTTACTTCAAATTTTGATTTCGGTTTCATTGGTCGGGTTGATTTTTATTTATCTATGTTCTAATTTTTTAGGAGTAATTGCTTATGAACCGATTACAAAAATTATTGAGCAAATAAAAGAGCGTGATGCGAAGAATTTTACTGAACCTTTAAAGCTTAATAAGTCGTATGCTGAGATTGAGGATTTAATTAAAACTTACAATCATTTTATTGATCGAATAGCGCAAACTTTTAATGTACAAAAGAATTTTATTGATTATGTTTCGCACGAGTTACGAACACCAATTACTGCATTATTAGGAACTTTAGAGGTTACAAATCATAAAAAAAGAACGCTCGAAGAATACGAAAACGTGATTGTGCAACTGAAACAATATACCAATGATTTGCAAGAAACGTTAGACCAAATGATGTTACTTTCGGGAGCAAAAACGAGTTTTGAATTTAGTCAAATTCGAATTGATGAAGTAGTTTGGCAAGTGATTGAAAATGCAATTTTGTATCATCAAGCACGTATAAATGTGGATTTACAAGTCGAAAATAATCAATTGTTAACCATTCAAGGAAACGAAAAATTATTAGAAGTTGCGTTGAATAATTTAGTAAGTAACGCGATAAAATATTCGAACAATCAACCGATTTTAGTACAGTTTTTGGAAATCAATCACCGTTTACAAATTCATATTTCCGATTTGGGAATTGGTATTTTAGAAACCGATATCAAACAAATTAAACAAAACTTTTTTCGAGGAAAAAACACGCAAGATTTTCAAGGAAAAGGTATTGGACTTTCGATGGCGAATATTATTTTTACACTTCATCAAATTGATATCGAAATTGTTCCGAATAAACCTAAAGGAACAATTGTTAAACTCATTTTCTAATCTACTTTTAATCTAACTTAAAACTCACCTTAATCTTACACTTTTACTTTTGAATTTTCAAAAAGAGTAGAAGTGAAGAAGATCTATTATACAGCAATTCCAATTGTTCTTGCGATACAAACACAGGCGCAGAATGTAACGTTGGACAATTTAGAAGCCGCGTTTTTACAAAAAAATTATGCGCTCATTGCGAATAAATTCAATGTTGACAGAATTGATGCTGAAATTATTCAGGAGAAATTATGGCAAAATCCAACGTTGAGTATTTCTGAGGTTAATCTTTGGAAAACTTATAATGTAGAAGAACAGCCTTATTTATTCGGTAAATACGGGAAAAATCAACAAATTTCTGTCGAATTAGAGCAATTAATTGAAACCGCTGGTAAACGAAAAAAGCGTGTTGCAATTAAAGAATTAGAGAAGAATTCAGCACTTTTTGAGTATGAGGAATTGTTGCGTGAGCTGAAAAAAGAATTGAGACAAACATATTTTTCGTTGGCGCGTATTCAATCTGAAAAGAAAGAATTACAAAATAGCGTTGATTTATTTGAACAGATGATGACACAATATCAGCGACAAGCTGATTTAAAAAATGTTCCGAAAGCAGATTTTTACAGACTTCAAACAGAATTAATCGGTTTACAAAAAGATCAAATTGAGCTAGAAAATCAAGAAATTGAATACATCAATAAACTTCGATTGTTAACGCAAAACTCAGATTTAAATGTAAATGAAATCGATTTTTCAAGATTCAATTCTCACTCCAAATCAATTCCATTTAATGCTAAACAATTAGCAAAAGAGCAAAATATAGCGTTAAAAAAACAAGAGAATGAAATCAATTTAGCTGAAAAACAATTGATTTTAGAAAAAGCACAACGTACACCAGATTTGGCTTTTCAAGTAATTTATGATCGAGGTGGAAATATTATGCGCGATTTTGTTGGTGTTGGAGTAAGCATTGATTTACCGATTTTCAATACGAATAAAGGAAACATCAAAGCTTCAGAAATTGTACTGAATCAACAACAAATTACGAAAAATGCGCTACATTCTGAGTTAGATATTTCGATCGATCGACTTCAAAATCAAATTAGTCAATTGGATAAAGCTCTTATTCAATGGAAAAAATTGAACAATCAAGAGCAATTAACTATGATTGACAATTATAAAAAACATCTCCAAAATAAACAAATCACTTTATTAGAATTTATTGATTTTACGCAGGCTTATCGCGAATCTCAAAAAGCTTATTTGGATTTATTGGAAAATTATCAAAACACATTCGAAGAACTAAATTATATCGTTGGACAAGATTTATAAAATGATGAAAAAAAGTTTTTATTTTTTAGCTGCTTTTACTTTGGTTTTAAGTAGTTGTAACAAGCAAGAAGCCCCGAAAGAAGCGGTAAAAGAAGACAAATTTTGTTTGAACGAACAATTGAAAAAGTCAACTGAAATTGTAGCTGTTTTAGAGCAGCCGATTCACGAACAATTAACCTTGTCAGGAAAAATTGAATACAACGAAAATGACTTGGTTGGTTTTAAAAGTTTGCTGCAAGGAGTGGTAGATAAAGTGAATTTTGAATTAGGTGATTATGTGCGTCAAGGTCAAGTTTTGGCAGTTGTAAAATCGAACGAAGTGTTGGATTTGGTACAGCAAAAGCGTTATCATCAAAATCAAATGGATTTGATTCGAAAACAAATCAAGTCGAAAAAAGAATTGTTGAATGATGGAATGGCTTCTCAACCCGAAGTTACAGAGGCAGAACACGAATTACAATCAACGCAAATTGAAATTGATAAAATCAATGCAACCTTGAGAATGTATCGTGCGGTTGGCAATGGTCAATTCCAGATTTTATCACCTAAAAATGGTTATATCGTTCAGAAAAACATGAGCGTTGGTCAATCTATTATTTCAGATTCAGAAGATAATTTATTTTCTATTTCTAATTTGAAACAAGTTTGGGTAATGGTAAATATTTACGCCAATAATCTGCAATATGTAAAAAAAGGAGATGCTGTAAAAGTGAAATCTATGGCGTATCCTGATCGAATTTATGTTGGAAAAATTGATAAAATATACAATGTGTTTGATGAAAATGAACACGTTTTGAAAGCGCGTGTTGTGTTAGAAAATCAAGATTTGAACTTGATGCCAGGTTTGAGTGCAGATATTATTATCGATAAACAAAATATTGTAGGAAATGCATTTGCGATACCAAACAAAGCCAAAGTTTTTGAGAACAACAAGGAATATGTGGTGGTATATAAAAATGATTGTACAATGGATATTCGAAAAATTACGACGATTGGTCAGAATGAAGAATTCACATTTGTTAGCGAAAAGTTTGCTCCAAATGAGAAAGTTATTTCTCGAAACGCTCTAATGATATTTGAGGAATTAAATAAATAATAAATGAAAAAGTTAGTACAATCAGTCGTAACTTTTTCGTTACGAAATACAACCTTTGTTTTATTTGCTGTATTTGCATTACTCTTTGCAGGTATATTTTCTTTAAAACATACACCAATAGAGGCATTTCCGGATGTAACAAATACTAGAGCTCGTATTATAACACAATGGCCAGGAAGAAGTGCTGAGGAAATGGAAAAATTGGTGACTCTACCAGTTTCAAAAGTAATGAATAGTATTCCGCATAAATCTAATATTCGTTCAATTTCTCTTTTCGGATTATCTGTTGTAACGGTTCAGTTTGAAGATGGAGTAGATGATTTTTATGCACAACAATATGTATCGAATAAATTGAGTGGAGTTGATTTACCAGAAGGAGCTGATGCAGATATTGAACCGCCTTCTGGTGCTACAGGAGAGATTTTTCGTTATGTGATCAAAAGTGATTTACCGATCAAGGAAGTTACCGCGATACAAGATTGGGTAATAGAACGTGAATTGCTTTCTGTATCAGGAGTTGCAGATGTTGTAAGTTTTGGTGGAGAAGAAAAAACGTATGAAATTAAAATTAATCCAACAGAATTAAAGAATTATAATTTATCGCCTTTAGATGTTTATGAAGCAGTTTCTAAATCAAATATAAATGTTGGTGGAGATGTGATTCAGCAAGGAGATCAAGCTTATGTAGTTCGTGGTGTTGGTTTACTAGATAAGATTGAAGATATCGGAAATATTACAGTGAAATTGAATGGTTCTACACCAATTCTGATTAAAAATGTAGCGGATGTTGTTGTTTCGAATAAACCTAGATTGGGACAAGTTGGTTATAATGAAAATGATGATATGGTTCAAGGTATCGTTATTATGCTACGAGGAGAAAATCCATCAGAAGTCATTGAAAATCTGAAAGCGAAGATTGAAGAATTGAATACAAGAACTTTACCAGATAATGTGAAAATTGAAACAGTTGTAGATCGTACCAAATTGGTGGATAATACAGTACATACGGTTTCTAAAAATATTATTGAAGGTATTTTATTGGTATCATTAATTGTTTTTGTTTTTTTATATAATTGGAAATCAACATTTATTGTAGCTTCGGTTATTCCGCTTTCATTTTTGTTCGCAATTATTATGTTGAAAATACAAGGATTACCAGCGAATTTAATTTCAATGGGGTCACTGGATTTTGGATTGTTGTTAGAAGGAACTTTGGTAATTGTAGAAACAGTTTTTGTTGCTTTAGCTACAATGCAACATAAAGTAGGAGCAGAACGTTTCGCAAAAATGAGTAAAATGGGTGTTATAAAGAAAAGTGCAGGAAGTGTAGCTTCTTATATTTTCTTTGCCTTACTTATTCTTATTGTTGCTTTATTACCGATATTTTCATTCCAAAAAGTGGAAGGTAAAATGTTCTCTCCTTTAGCATTTACATTAGGATACGCATTATTAGGATCTTTAATATTAAGTCTAACTTATGTTCCTGCAATGTGTAAGTTGCTTTTTAAGAAAAATATGGAGGAGAAAGAGAACTTTATTACTCGATTTTTTCAGAAAACTATTTTTGGATTATATGAAACTGCATTTCGTTATAAAAAGGCAACAATAGGAATCTTTTTAGGAATTTTAGCTCTTTGTTTGTTTAAGTTCTCGCATTATGGATCAGAATTTCTTCCAAAACTGAATGAAGGAGCAATTTACATTCGTGCAACTTTACCAAATAGTGTCAATTTACAAGAATCAACTCGATTAACAAAAGAGATGAAAGAGTTGATGCAGAAAGATTGTGATGAAATTGATTTTATTTTAACACAAACAGGTCGTCCAAATGATGGAACAGATCCAACAGGATTCTTTAATATTGAGTTTAATGTTCAATTAAAAGATGAAAAAGATTGGAAGCGCAAGATTTCAAAAGAAGAGATTATTCAAGAGATGCGAGATAAACTGAATCATTATCCAGGAATTGTATTTGGATTTTCGCAACCCATTCAAGATAATGTTGAAGAATATGTAGCTGGTGTAAAAAGTTCATTAGTTATTAAGATTTTTGGTGATGATTTGTATGATTTAGAAAAATATGCAAATAAGGTAGCATCATCTATCGAAAAAGTAAATGGAATAACAGATATCAATGTTTACAAAAATATTGGATTACCCGAACTTAGAATAGAATTGAGTGATTCAAAAATGGCGAAATATGGTATTAGTACAGCGGATGTTCAGGCAGTAATTGAAATGACAATTGGTGGACAAGCAGCTACTAAGTTTTATGAAAATGATCGACAGTTTGATGTTATTCTTCGTTTTCAGGAAGCTTATAGAGATACTCCTGAGAAAATTGGAAATATTTTGATTCCAACAAGTAATGGGAACAATGTTCCTTTGCAGGAAATAGCTACAATTGGTTATCAAACAGGACCTGCTTTTATTTATCGAGAAGGAAATAGTCGATATATCGGTGTAGGATTCAGTATAGAAGGTCGTGATTTAGGAAGTACAATCGATGAAGCGAAGAAAGTAGTGACGAAAGAAGTTAAATTACCGAAAGAAAATTACATGGAATGGGCTGGTGAATTCGAAAGTAAAGAGCGCGCAGCAAAACAATTAGCAATGGTCGTTCCGATTTCGTTAGTTTTGATTTTATTATTATTGTATACTAATTTCGGAAATGTAAAAGACACAGCGATAGCTGCATTAACACTGCCTTTTGCTTTTATAGGAGGATTTATTTCGCTTTGGGTAACAGGAACCATTTTTGGTATATCTGCGGGAATAGGTTTTATTATTCTTTTTGGAGTAGCAACGATTGATGGAATTGTTCTAATTGGTGTTATTCGAGATAATTTAAAGCATAAAATGCAATTAAAAGAAGCAATAGTCAATGGTGTTAAAAGTAGAATACGCCCTGTTGTGATGATTGCGCTTATGGGATCGATGGGATTATTACCAGCAGCACTTTCTACCGGAATGGGATCAGAAATTCAAAAGCCTTTGGCAATTATGATTGTAGGAGGATTAATTATTTGTTTAATCTTATCCTTTACAATTCTTCCAGTTGTATTTTATTATGCATATAGAAAAGAATATCAACAGAAATTCCTGAAATAATTTGTGTAGTTGTTTTATATAAAGGAGTTTTTATCAAAAGGTAAAAACTCCTTTTTTATTGATTATGAATGAGTAAATCTAGAATAATTAATTATAAAGTAGAAGACCACTTAGAACCAAACGTTACGTTACCTTCTTGAAGTACAATATCTGAATGTAAAAATTTTGCGGCATCTGCTGACTTTTTCACTTTAACGCTACTTCGTTCCATCATCTCTTTTTCATATTGTTGTAAAACTTCTTCACGTAAATTAATCTGTTTATTTTGAATATTATTATAAGCTGATGTTATTTTTTGTGCTAACAATAAAGCATCTAATAAAGCTTGATTTGCACCTTGTCCTTTAAAAGGACTCATAGGATGAGCCGCATCGCCTATTAAAGTAACTGGACCAGCTTTTTCTAATAAGTTTGACTTTAATAAATCTCGATCATAAACGGGGTATCCAGTGATTTGTTTGGGTTCTGTAGCTGCAATAATTTCAGGAATAGGAGAGTGCCAATGCGTTCTTTTAGCGACTTCTATCTTTAAAGCCTCTGAACCTTTTTTACTCAAAGCTATCGCTTCATTTTCTAACATTGGAAAACTAAATTGCCACATAACCGAATCTTTGTCATAAGGCATCATATACATCCGTTCAGTTCCATTTGCTGTTTGAAATACCGTTGCACCATCCAATAAATGATTTTCTAAATTTGCTAAAGCATCCAGTTTACAAATGCCTAAAATAACAATACAACCCAAATAACGTAATGGACTATTTTCCTCATTTATAACCAATCGACGAACTGTACTTCGTATGCCATCTGCACCAATAAGTAAATCAGCTTTAAAGTGTTTTTGAATTCCATCAACATCAAATGTTAATTCTATTTTATCATCAACTTTAAAATCGACTAATTGATGATTCCATAAAACTTGATTATTGCCACCTAATTGATTTAAAAAAGCTAAGCGTAAAGATTGCCTCGCAATGTGAATATTGGTATGTTTATTCTTGTTTTTAGCTTCAATCGCTTCTTTATCTTGCAATTTTCTTATTCCCCATTCGCCAATCACATTTCCTTCTATAGTATGTGCTAAATGCAATGTAGAAACGATTCCTTCCTCTAAAGTTTGGATTCCAAATTTTTTTAATTCTTTACTAGCTTGCTGTAACGTTAGTCCATAACCTTGGGAACGATCGTTGAAAGCTCGATCACGTTCAAAAAGTGTAAAAGGAATTTGACGATGTAAACACGCTAATGCCAATGCAATTCCACCAATTCCAGCTCCGACAATTGCAATATGAGGATATTTTTTTTCGTTGGGTGATGGATGTTCATTTGTAGTTGTCAAACCGGTTCCTGAGCAGACAGTACAGATCTGCATCGAACTTTTTGGTTTATTTGGAGTAATAAAATTTTCATTCTTTTTAGATTGAGCAACAGCTAATTCATAACGCGATAGTTTCCTTTTCGAAACTCCTTGACTTTTTTTTCCAAGTCCATTACAATTCTTGCAACTTATCCAATTTTCTCGAGTACTCAATTTAAAAATTTTTGCAAAAATAAGATTAAAGTAGCTATTTAGAAAAATCTAATCGTAAAAGATAGAATTAATAGATGAATAATGAATTTTTCTGTAATAATAGTTTTCATCATTCAACTTCTTTATAGTGATGATTTAAAACTTTTTGCAGAGATTCTAAAATAGGTTTAATATAACCGGACTATTATTTATTATAAAAGTGGAGTGTATATATGATCCGTTGGACTTATAATTTTGGTCAAAAATAAAATCAATTGAAAAAATTATTAAATCATATTGTTTTAGAACCAAAATTACATGTAAAGTGGCTTAATACACTTTCGTATATGGAAAATGCAGGAGCAAGAAAAATTTCGGCATGTGAACACAAAACTTTTGTCAATCTTATCCAATTGAAACATGCAGCTGAGGAACATCGCCATGCTTATTATTTGAAAAAGCAAATTATAAAATTAATTCCAGATGCTTGTGTCAATTATGAGCCTATTTATCTTTTAGCACCAAAAGCAACAATGTATTATTTACATCAATTAGATATTCAGGTTTGTCGTTTATTGAAGAAAGAATTTAATCTTGATGGGGAAGATTTAAAATACGCAGCTTATTTGTTTGTGACTTACGCTATAGAAGTGAGGGCAGATGAATTGTATCCAATATATCAAGATATTTTGACGGCGCATCAACAAAAAGTGATGGTAAAATCTATTATTGTTGAAGAAGAAGGTCATCTTGAAGAAATGATTTCACAATTAAAAGAATTTCATAGTGAATGGAATATCTATGCAAATCAAGTGAAACAACTAGAAGAAGTGTTATTTATGAATTGGATTTCTGCAATTGAAAATGAATTGAATAATGTCGAAATTTTTTAATTCATTGCAATTATCTCTATTCGAAAGAGAACAAAAAGGAATTAAAAGAACATTAAAAGTTCGTTCTTCTGGAATTGATTTTTATAGTAATGATTATTTGGGATTAGCTAAAAATGAAATCTTACATCAGCAGATTTTAAATGAGTTTATAGCACAACCATCTTTACTTTATGGTTCTACTGGAGCACGTTTGATTAGTGGGAATTCCAATTACCTAAGAGAAACGGAACAGATAATAGCAAATGAACATAAAGTGGAAGCTGCATTACTTTTTTCATCTGGATATAATGCCAATTTAGCACTTTTTTCTGCACTTTTAACTCGACATGATATTGTTTTAGTTGATGAAAATATACATCGATCAGTACATGACGGGATTAAATTATCCAACGCAAAAAAAACAAAGTTTAAACATAACGATTTAGATCATTTAGAGAAACTATTGCAAAGAGTAAAAGAGCGTTGTTTTATCGCGGTAGAAAGTTTGTATTCGATGGATGGTGATTGTGCTCCATTAATTGAACTGGTTGAATTAGCCAATAAATACAATGCAGCATTAGTGGTAGATGAAGCTCATGCTTTTGGTGTTTTTGGTTACGGATTGGTTCATCAATTCGGTTTACAATGCAAAGTGTTTGCAACGGTTGTAACTTATGGAAAAGCGATGGGAATGAGCGGTGCCACGATTTTAGCTAATCAGTTAGTGATTGATTATCTCATTAATTATGCTTCACCTTTTATTTACACCACAGCTATTGCTGATTTTCATGTGACAGGTTTACGAAAAGGTTATCAGTTTATCAAAGAAAATAAATCGCTTCAAGAAAGTTTACAATATAATATCTCACATTTTAGAAATAGTGGCTTAACGAGTTCTTCAAATAAAAATAGTCCAATTCAAATTCTAAAGTTTGAGTCTAGGAGTCAATTAACCAAAATCCAAAATCAATTAGAAGAGGTTGAAATAAACACTTTTGCAGTTTTTCCACCTACAGTAGTAGAAGGAGGAGAGCGCTTAAGAATCTGTTTGCATGCTTTTAACACACAAGAAGAAATTAATCAATTAATAGAAAAGATAAAAGAAAATGTCTAAACAATTATTTGTTACAGGAATAGGAACAGGAGTTGGGAAAACGATGGTTTCAGCAATATTAACTGAAGCTTTACAAGCTGATTATTGGAAACCAATACAATCGGGAGATTTAGATTCATCAGATAGTTTGTTGGTAAAATCGTTAACTTCTCCAGAACTGAAAATTCATCAAGAACGTTATTGTTTGCAAAAAGCCGCTTCGCCACATCAATCTGCAAAGGAAGAAGCAATTGAAATCAATTTAAATGATTTTGAATTTCCCAAAACAACCAATTCTCTTATTGTTGAAGGAGCAGGAGGATTATTTGTTCCTATTAATGAAGAAGATTTTATGATTGATCTTATTCAGCAGTTTAATCTTCCAGTAGTTATGGTTGCAACGAATTATTTGGGTTGTATTAATCATACATTATTAACGATTGAAATACTGAAATTAAGAAATATCGCTATCGAATATTTTGTGTTTAATGGAGAGTTTGATGAAGACACTTCTCGTGTTATAAAAAATCATTTGTCTCCGGATATTTCTATCATCATTATACCAAAACTCAATTCAATAAATTCAAGCGAAGTGAGAAATATAGCAGAAACAATTAAGCATCAATTTAATATTTAAAATACAATGAAAGTATCAAACGAAACACGCCATGATTGGACGAAAGAAGAAATCGAAAAAATCTATCATCAACCATTATTAGATTTAGTATATCACGCATCCAAAAAACATCGAGAATGGCACAATGCAAGAGAAGTACAAGTATGCACCTTGTTATCTGTAAAAACAGGTGGTTGTCCCGAAGATTGCTCATATTGCGGACAAGCAGCGCGTTATCATACCGATATTAAAGTAGAAGCTTTGTTGCCAACTGCAACAGTATTAGCACATGCAAAGAAAGCAAAAGAAGCGGGCTCATCACGTTTTTGCATGGCAGCTGCTTGGCGAGAAGTACGAAATAATCGAGATTTTGATCGAATAATCCAAATGGTTAAAGGTGTAAATGAATTGGGATTAGAAGTATGTTGTACATTAGGAATGTTGACAGAAGAGCAGGCAATTCGTTTGCAAGAAGCAGGTTTACATGCTTATAATCATAATTTAGATACTTCCGAAGCTTATTACGATGAGATTATTTCTACTCGTAAATTTGATAATCGAATCAATACGATACAAAATGTGCGAAAGGCTGGGATTACAGTTTGTTCGGGTGGAATTATTGGCTTAGGAGAAACGCATCAAGATCGAATTTCTATGCTATTAACTTTGGCAACAATGTCAAAACATCCAGAATCTGTACCTGTAAATGCTTTAGCAAGAGTAAAAGGAACACCTTTAGAAAATAATCCGAAAGTAGATATTTGGGATATGGTTCGTATGATTGCTACAGCTCGTATTGTGATGCCTTCTTCGATTGTGCGTTTAAGTGCTGGTCGAATAGAAATGACAGAAGTTGAGCAAGCTTGGTGTTTTATGGCTGGAGCGAATTCGATTTTTACAGGAGAGCGTGAAACCTTACTGGTAACGCCTAATCCTGGGGTAACAGAGGATATGAAAATGTTTGAAAATTTAGGTTTAATACCAATGGTTAAACAAGAAACAACTCAGACATGTACACATTAAAAGAACGCGATCAGTTGGTGAATTGGCATCCTTATACGCAGATGAAAAAAGCCAATAATATTATTCCAATTGTAAGAGGAGAAGGAAGTTATATTTACGATGAAAATAACAAACAATATATTGACGCTGTTTCATCGTGGTGGGTAACGCTGCATGGACATGCGCATCCGTATATTGCACAAAAAATGCACGAACAGCTAACAACTTTGGAACATGTTATTTTTGCAGGATTTACGCATCGACCTGCAATTGAATTGTCTGAACGTTTGTTGGCTCTTTTACCTCAAAATCAAAAGAAAGCATTTTATAGCGACAATGGATCAACAGCGATTGAGGTAGCATTAAAAATGTGTTTACAATATCATTTCAATAAAAAAGAAGATAGACCTGTGATTTTAGCGTTCAAAAATGCCTATCATGGTGATACTTTTGGCGCGATGTCTGTAAGTGGAAGAGGAATTTGGACAGAACCTTTTAGTGAAAAGCTTTTTGATGTTATATTTATTGATACGCCGAATGCAGAAAATATAGAAGCGATTAAATCGCAAATAAAAGAAGTTGCAACTAAAGTAGCGTGTTTTATTTACGAACCTTTGGTTCAAGGAGCTTCGGGGATGTTGATGCATGAGGCTGAATATTTAGATCAATTGATGAGTTGCTGTAGAGCATATCATATTTTAATGATTCAAGATGAGATTTTTGTAGGATTTGGTCGTACAGGTAAATTATTTGCAGTAAATCATTTGACAGAAGTTCCAGATATTATGTGTTTTTCGAAAGGTTTAACAGGTGGTACTTTGCCTTTGGGCGTTACAACTTGTACAGATAGAATTTACCAAGCCTTTTATGCTGATGATTTGAATAAGACGTTATTTCACGGGCATTCTTTTACGGCAAGTCCATTAGCGTGTACCGCTGCGTTAGCAAGTCTTGATTTGTTATTACAGACTTCTATACAACAGCAAATAGCAAATATTGTACATCAACATCAACATTTTGTTGTGTCTATTCAAGATCATCCTAAAGTAAAAGTGATAAGACAATGCGGCACTATTTTGGCGTTGGAATGGAATACAAATGAAGAAACATCTTATTTTAGTGATATACACGAAAAGCTATATCCTTACTTTTTAGAGAAAGGTATATTATTGCGTCCTTTAGGGAATATTATTTATTTAGTTCCTCCTTATTGTATTTCGACTGATGATCTAAATTATATTTATGATACGATTCGTCAAGCTTTAATCGAATTGTTTTAATGTTAAGTTCTAAATGACGCTTATAAGATTAAAAAGATAAAAAAATCTCCCTTTTGGGAGATTTTAGTTTATATAATATTGTCAAATATTTGAAAATTATCATTTTATGATAAATGTTCTCTTATTTTTTTGATTAAAAAGCTTCCCTTAGTTTTGCAAAAAAAATAGTTTGTCTTTTCGATTTCGAGTCCATTTATCTAATAAATCCATTTATGTTATAGCGCTTATTGTAAGTGTTATTGCTGTTTTTGCTCTTGTTATATTGAGTTTTTTAATTAATAAAGAAAGTCAAAAAAATAATGATGAGTTTGTCAAAAAAAGTTTTTTGAGGAAATATGAAGCAGTTGAATTTGAGTTTAAAAACATCGAAGAATATCAAGAAGTTTTAAAAAAAGTTGTTAAAAAGACAAATGAAAAAAATGTAGCAGATCATTTTTTGGTTTTGAATGAATTAAATTCAAATCGAAAGTTAATTCGCCATGATTGGTTTTCTATTCATTCTCCAGAAACAAATTATTTTCCTGATGAATCAATCCTTTCAAAAGCTATCAATCAACCAAATATTAAAGAATTTCAATCGATATATACTACAAAAAATCAACAGATTGATAATTTTTTATTGGATTATAAAGACACGTTGTATTGGGTAAATTACGATTCTATTAAGTTGTCTAATGGACAAAATATGTATTACGGTTCGACGATTAATCTGTTTGATTTGTATAATTTTTTTACGACAGTTGATGCAACTTCGTCCAATTATATGTATGTTTTCAATAAAGATGGAATTTGTATTACGCATCCTGATGAAAAATTTATTGGGAAAAATGTTTTCGATTTTACAGATATCCAGTCAAACGATACGATAACGAGCACAATTAATTCTAATTTTTCACAAGATTTATATACGTTGAATGATGCTTCGTCCGAATTTATAAAGGATACGGATATTAAGCGTTATATAAAACCTTTACACACCAAAAATTTTGATGGATATATTGTCGTGAATCATTTGAGTTATATCATTGATGAAAATGTAGAACGAACTAAATTTTATATAGGTTTTATTTTCTTAGGGACTGTTTTTTTAATTATCATTATCTTTTTGTTATTCAATAAAATAACATCTAAAACATACAAGGAAAAAGCGTTTGTAATCGAAGAAAAAAATAGGTTGTTAATTGAAAACGAAAAGATTAAAAACGCGAATACTCTAACGCAATTACAACAATTAAAGAATCAAATTAATCCACATTTTTTATTCAATTCGTTGAATTCACTTTATATGTTAATTGGTTTGAACAAAGAGAATGCGCAGAAATTCACGATGAATCTTTCTAAAATTTACCGATATCTTATTGTTCCGCCAAAGGAAAATATAGTGCTTGTAAAAAAGGAATTAGATTTTATTGCACAATACATGGATTTGCATAAAAGTAGATTTTCGGAAGAATTGATTTTTGATTTACAAATCGAAGATTCGAAAAGCTTAGAAAAAAACATTCCATATTTGGCATTACAGATTGTTGTAGAAAATGCAATAAAACATAATATTGCTACAATTGATCAACCTTTGACTATAAATAATGTTGTAAAATCTGATTTGATTATCGTCAAAAATACTTTTCAGAAAAAAAATAAAGCGACAGAAAATGAGAAATTTGGTTTAAACTATTTACAAAAAATCTATCATTTTTATCAAATTGATAATTTCTCAACAAAAGTAGAAAATGAAGAATTTATTTGTTTTTTACCTTATATCGAACCAAAATATCCATTCACTCCAAAAAACTAACCACTCACTCCAAAAAACTATTATTATAAGAAAACTGCGCTTAAGTTTATGCCATAATTAATGATAATTTAATGTTCGAATGAGTCATAATAAGGAAAGAAAGAATTATAAATTAGCACTATATCTTGGTTTGGCAATGTCTTCGGCTGTTGTTTATGGACAAAAGAAAGAGGATAAAAAAGCTGAAAAAGATAAAACAGAGAAAAAGGATTCTACTGTAACGAAAGTTAAAAAAATAGATGAATTAATCAAGAAAGGAAGCTACAAGAAAGGTTTGTTTAATACCATTCAAGTAAAAACTGATATCTATTTCGAAATTCCAGATAGTTTATTTGGACGCCAATTTTTGGTTGTGAATAAATTGTCTCAAGTTCCAATGGAAGTTAACGAAGCGGGCTTGAACAAAGGAATGAATTACGAAAACAAAGTGATTTCTTTTTATCATGATAAAGTAGCTAAAAAAGTGTGGGTCAAAACAATTGTTCCACAAGTTTCTTCACCTAAAAATGACGCAATCACAGCTTCTGTAAAGGATAATTTCTCAGAATCGATTATTGAGGTTTTTGATATAGAAGCTCAAAATAATGATTCTACAGCTGTTGCGATTAAAGTGAACAAAATTTTTGATGGAAATCAAAAAAGTTTTAATGATGTATTAACGAACATAGGTTTAGGAGGTTCGGTAAAGGCAAATCTATCGTATGTGGAAAATGTGAAAACATTTCCAGAAAACATTGTGGTTAAGTCTCAGTTAACGACAAGTGTAAATGAAGGAGGGGTAGATTTGGCTGTTACCTTAGGTGTTACAAGTAATATTGTTTTACTTTCGACAACTCCTATGCAACCTAGGTTAGCAGATAATCGTGTGGGATATTTCACAGAAAAACATTGGTTTTTTAATGATGCTCAACACAAAATGGAAGATCAACGCTTTATTACAAAATGGCGTTTGGAACCAAAAGACGAGGATAAGGAAAAATATCTAAAAGGTGAATTAGTAGAACCTAAGAAACCAATTATTTATTACATCGATCCTTCGACACCAAAACAATGGCGCCAAAAAATTATTGCTGGTGTACACGATTGGCAAGTTGCTTTTGAGCAAGCTGGTTTCAAAAATGCGATTATAGCAAAAGAACCAACTGCTGATGACAAAGATTTTGATATTGATGATGTACGTTACTCAGTAATTACGTATGCAGCTTCACCAAAGTCAAATGCAATGGGACCTTCTGTGGTTGATCCGCGTAGTGGTGAAATTTTAGAGGCGGATATTATTTGGTGGCACAATGTAATGACTTCTTTGCATGATTGGATGCGTATTCAAACAGGTCCAATTGATCCAAAAGCAAGAGGAAATAAATTTAGTGACGAACATATGGGAGAAGCAATTCGATTTGTATCTTCTCACGAAGTTGGTCATACATTTGGTCTGAAACATAATATGGGTGCATCTTTTTCTTATCCAGTAGAATCTTTACGTTCGAGAGAATTTACGGATAAAATGGGTGGAACTGCACCATCTATTATGGATTATGCGCGTTACAATTATGTGGCACAGCCAGAAGATGGTGTTACAGCGATTACACCAAAAATCGGTTTGTATGATAAATATGCAATCGAATGGGGATATCGTTGGTTTCCAAATCAAGAAACGGAGAAAGCTTCACTTCGTAAAATGATTGAAAAACACGAAGATGATCCAATGTATTTCTATGGTGAACAACAAAGCTATTTAAGTACAATTGATCCGCGTTCTCAATCAGAAGATTTAGGTGATGATGCTGTTTTGGCTAGTGAATATGGTATGAAAAATCTTAAACGTGTTTCAGAAAATATTTTGAAATGGACGTACGAAGATGGGAAAAGCTATATCAATACAGGAAAATTATATTACCAAACTATCGGACAATGGGATTTATATTCAAATCATGTTTTAGCAAATGTTGGTGGAATTTATTTGAATAATACATATTTCGGAATTGATAAAAAGGCATACGAACCAGTTCCTGCGGATATGCAACGCAAAGCGGTTAATTATTTAAACGAAAATGTGATTCAATTACCAAAATGGTTATTCTTTAATGATATTTTAGATAAAACGTATGCAATCAAAAATTCGCCAATGGGACCTTACGAGCAAACGCCGTATACATTAGCGAGAGAAATGCAATATGGATTGATTTATAATTTATTTACTGACGATCGCTTATTGCGCATGTTAGAAAATGAATTGAAACACCAAGAATTAAAATCTAATGAAAAAATTTATACAGTTGAAAATTTATTTGATCAAGTAAGAAGTGCAGCTTTTGATAAAAAGTCAAACTTAACAATTCTTGAAAAAATGACTCAAAAAAATTATGTTGATGCATTAATTGTTTCAACAAACAAATTATTTGAGAAAACAACTGTTGCGGGACTTACAATTGACCAAAACCTACAAGTACCAACTATCTGTAATTATTTAGACGAAGAAAAAATGGCGCGTAATATCAACTATTCTTCTATGAAAAGAGTGTCGGAAGTGACAACCTATAAAAGAGCAGAATTACAACGCGTGTTGACTTTGTTAAACAAGAAAAAGAATAATGGAGATGCGTCTACAAAAGCGCATTATGCTGATTTAATCATCCGTATTAAAGAAGCTTTAAAGTAAGATATAGAAATGAAAAAGACACTCATTCTTTTGCCACTTTTTGCGGCAAGTATTGCGTTTTCTCAAGAAAAGAGAGTGATTACAGGTTCGGTTCAAGACGAAAAATCGTTGGTTGGAATTGCTGGTGCGTCTGTTAAAATTGAAGCTCAATCAATTTCGACAAAAACAGATCAAAAAGGAATTATAGAAAGTGTAACGGTTGGTACTGTTACAGATGAAGATGGTTTCTTTTCATTAGAAGTTCCTGCAGGTACAAAATCTGTATTGATTAGTTATTTAGGCTATGATTCTAAATTAGTTGAACTTTCTACAGATTTAGCAACATATCATGTAAGCTTAAAATCAACTTCAGGTGAAGTTCTTCCAGAAAATAATGATCTAAAAGAAGTTGTTGTTACAGGTTATCAAAAAATTGAAAAACGTAAACTAACATCGGCAGTATCAACTGTAAAAATGGATGACATTCAACAAGCTGGTGTTGCTAGTGTTGACCAATTGTTAAGCGGACAAATTGCTGGTGTAGCTGTTTCTACAGAAACTGGTTCGCCTGGTTCGCCAAGTAAAATTAGGATTCGCGGTACTGCTTCTCTTTCAGGTCCACAAGATCCGTTATGGGTGATTGATGGTTTACCATTAGAAGGAAATGATGTACCAAACTTTAGTGATAAAGATAACATCGATCAATTGCAAAACTTTTCTATCGCTGGTTTAAATCCAAACGATATCGAAGATATTACAATCCTTAAAGATGCTGCTGCAACGGCTATTTATGGAGCAAGAGCTGCAAATGGTGTAATTTCGATTACAACAAAACGTGGTAAAAAAGGCGCTATGACGGTTAATTTTTCTGCGAATACATTTGTGACAGCTCGTCCAGATTTTGGTCGTTTAAATTTATTAAATGCTTCACAGAAAGTTGATCTTGAATTAATGCTTGCTAGTCGCGATGATTTAACGTATCGTACTGATAAAGGCGAAGTAATGCGAATTTTGCAAAAGAATGGTCAATTAAATGCTTTACGAAATGGAGGTTTTAATTCTTTAGATCTTATCACGCAAAATCAAATTAATTCTTTACGAAATAACACAACCGATTGGGGAAAATTATTGTATCGTAATGCAATTAATACACAATATGGTTTAAGTATTTCTGGAGGAAATGATCGTTCTGATTATTACTTCTCATTAGGATATTATGATGAGCAAGGAACTACGATCGGAACAGGTTTTGAGCGTTATAATCTTACTTTAAAAAACAATTATAAACTTAATGATAAATTAGATGTAGGGATTTCTATTTTTGCAACTTCAAGTGATAAAAAATCTTTTGTAACAGATGCAGATGCGTCTATCAATCCGATTAATTATTCACGAAATGCTAATCCATATCTATCTCCATTTAATGCAGATGGTTCTTATCGTTATGACAACGATATTGATGGATTTGAAGATCGTTCTGTTCCATTTAATTTTATCGAAGAAAGAGAAAACACAAATTATACATTAAAAAACCGTTCGTTAAAAGGTATTATTGATCTTAATTATCAATTAGCAAAAGGTTTAAAACTAACATCTCAATTCGGAATTCAGTACGATAGTAACAAAACAGAAAAATACGCTGAGCAAGAAACTTATTTTACGCGTAAAATGAAAGAAGGAACGCGTTATTATAAATCTGGACAATATTTGTATTTCTTACCTGACGGAGGAGTTAAACAAAATTGGGATAACGAATTTTTTCAATATAACTGGAAGTTACAAGGAACATATAGTACTACGATTAACAATCGTCACGAAATTGATTTGATGGCTGGGACAGAAATTCGTCATACACAAAATGAAACGACTTTAACACGTGCTTTTGGTTACAATAAAACGACGAAAACAGGAACGCCAATCGTTTTCCCAAATTCAAGTTTTGCTGCAGATAAACGTTACGAAACGTACAGAGAGATGCCAACGGAAGAAAATGCTTATGTATCTACATTTGCAACAGCTTCGTATACATTAGACAGAAAATATACAGTTTTTGGTAGTGTTCGTTATGATGGAACAAATTTATTCGGAGTTAATAAAAAATATAAATACTTACCAATTTGGGCAGTTTCTGCTTCTTGGTTAGTTTCAAAAGAATCGTTTATGGAGAACATCGATTTTATTTCGAATCTTCGTTTACGTGCTTCTTATGGTTTACAAGGAAATATTGATCGTAATACTTCACCTTTCTTTATTGGTGAATATAATGATGCAACAATTTTACCAGGTAATAAAGAAGATATTATCAATGCGATTAATTTACCGAATGATTTGTTACGTTGGGAAAAAACAACGAATACAAATGTTGGGTTAGATTTAGGTCTTTTCAAAAATCGTATCAACCTTGCTGTTGATGTGTATAATCGTAAAGGAACAGATATGATTAGTATGCGCGAAACACCATTAGAAACAGGTTTTGAATATACAATGGTGAATTGGGGAGAATTGACAAACAAAGGTTTTGAGATTGCTTTAACAACACGCAACATTGATAAGAAAAACTTTAAATGGTCGACAACAATTAATTTTGCGCACAACAAAAGTAAAGTTCTTAAAGAGCAACAACGTGAAAATAGTTTAATTCCATCTCGAGAAGGTTTACCTGTAAATGCAATTTTTGCTTTAAAAACAGCTGGATTTGATGAACACGGAAATCCAATGTTTTGGAAAGGAGATGAAAAAGTTTCTGCAAAAGAATTCTTTGCTTTATATGACTTATATGAAGATTTTTTACCAGGAGAAATTGTGGATTCTAAATTAACAAGCGAAGAAAAACGTAAATTATTTACTTATATCGGAGATCGCGATCCTAAATTTACAGGAGGTATTATCAATAATTTCAAAATTCACAATTTTGATTTAACGATTTCTGCAGCATTCAATTTAAAACAAACGGTGATGAAAACACCTTCTTATCGTGGAATGGAATTGGATCCAGGTCGTAATTATACGCAAGATATTTTCGAGGCAGGTTCTACACTTCCAGGAATTACAAGCCCAATTAAAGGAGATAACGATAGTTGGATGGCGAATAAATGGTTTGCAGGAAACAATGCAAACGCGTACAATTTATTAGACATTTGGGCGAAAGAAATTAGTTATATGCGAATCAGTAGTATTCGTGTAGGTTATACTTTACCAAATAAATATGCTGAGGTTGTCGGTTTCAAAAGCGCTCGTTTTAGCTTAGAAGGACGTAATTTATTTGTATTTAGTAATGGATACAAAGGTTATTTTGATCCAGAAACTTACGGAAATATTTATGCACAACCAATTGCTAAATCTGTAACAGTAGGCCTTAATGTTTCTTTCTAAATTTTAAATCAAATGAAAAAAATATTTTTATTATTAAGCATAGTTGCAGTTAGCTTTACAGCAGTTAGTTGTGATAATTATTTGGATATTGAACCAGATGGAAAAGTAATTCCAAAAACGGTAGAAGATTATCGAATGGTATTAACAAATGCTTATTCAAAATATCCAACACACAAGTCGTTGACAGCTTTACGCACGGATGAGGTTACATTGAATGAATATTCGAATGACTTTATTTCTTACCGTGAAATTGCACAATGGAAGGATACAAATCCAGATCAGATCTCAATTCAATTTCCTTGGGTTAGTTTTTATACAGTGATTTTTTATGCCAATCAAATCATCAATGAAGGACCAAAAACAATGGAAAATTCTGCTGAAAAAGATCAATTATTAGCAGAAGCTTATGCGTTACGTGCTTATGCGTATTTTGATTTGGTGAATTTATACGGAAAACCATATAATTCGGCAACAGCAAGTACAGACAAAGGTGTTCCTTTAAATTTAAAAGTAGATTTAGAAGCAACGCTTAAACCTTCATCTGTTCAAGAAGTTTATAATCATATTGAGTCTGATTTAGCGCAAGCAACAAAGTTGATGAAAATGGATCAGCAATTAGCTGGATTAAATTATAGATTCTCAAATGCAGCTTTAAATGCTTTAGAAGCAAGAATCGCTTTGTATAAAAATGAATGGCAAAAAGCAATTGATTTTTCTGATTCAACACTAAAAATCAAAGGTGATTTAGTGAATTTGAACACAACAAAACAAGTTCCAAATCACTACACATCTGCCGAATCTATTTTAGCTTTAGACAATACATTAAATCCCGCTGTGCAATATATGGCGTATGTCTCGCCAGAATTATTAAACAGTTATGATACTCAAAATGATTTACGTTTTCCGCTTTATTTTGAGAAAAGTGGATCAAAATATAAAGTGATTAAAGGTGGAAGTTCAGAGTTCAAAACATCTTTCCGTGTAGCTGAATTATATTTTATCAAAGCTGAATCATATTTGAAATTAAACAAGATAGATCAAGCAAAAGCAACTTTGTTTTCGGTTTTACAAAATCGTTATACAACAACTGGTTTTGCAAAATTACAAACTGAAATTTCTGCGATGAATTCTACTGAATTGATGAAGTTTATTTTAGATGAACGTTTCAGAGAATTTGCATTGGAAGGACAGCGTTGGTATGATTTACGTCGAGCAAATCAAAAACAAATTATACATCAAATTTCAGGTAAAGAGTATATTTTACAAGAAAATGATGTTCGTTATACAATAGAAATTCCACAAGCAGCTAAGCTCAATAATCCTCATTTATAACATTTTTAGACCGTCTTTATTCATCATTTAGACGGTTTTTTTATACTTTTGCATTCATGAAAATTGCAATTGTAGAGGACGAATTATTGGCGGTTACTTATCTAAAAAATCTGTTAGAGAAGCAATCGATTGTTGCTATTTCTTCGATTACAATTTTGCGTTCAACAAAGCAAGCAACGGAGTTTTTTAGAGAAAATTCGGTTGATTTAATCTTCATGGATATTCATTTGGGTGATGGTAAAAGTTTTGAGATTTTTCAGGAAGTTGAGATTCTAACGCCAATTATTTTTATCACTGCTTATGATGAATATGCGATGAAAGTTTTCAAACATTTTACAATTGATTATATTCTGAAACCCTTTGAAGTAGAGGAGTTGCATATTGCTTTGCAAAAATTTGAAACAATTCGTACAAGTTTTGATATTTCGCCAACATTACAATCTATTGCTGTTTTAGAAAATTCTCCGTCCGAGATAATGCATCGTTTTTTGGTAACTAACGGAAATAAATTACGTTCTGTCGAAGAACACGAGATTGCTTATTTTTTTGCTTCGGGGAAACATCTTTTTATAAAAACGAAAGATGAGCAAACCTATATTTATGATGACACAATAAAGGATATTATAAATAAATTGGATGAGACTATTTTCTTCAAAATCAATCGAAAGTTTATTGTTCACATTGATGCAATTACTGAAATAATAAAACATTCAAGTCAAAAAATTGAAATTCATCTTCAACCAAAATCAGAAGCTGAACACGCTATTTTTATCAGTAAAACACAGATTAATAGTTGGATGGATTGGATGAATAGATAAAAAAAATCTCACATTTGTGAGATTTTAAAATATTAGTTTATAAATTTTCTAACATCAAGATAATTTCACTTTCGATGCGTTGCATCATTTCAGGCAAAATTTCGATTTGATGTTTTACATTTTCGATGGTATTGTACGTCAATTCTCCCGTGTTCAAATTCAAATTATATTCAATTTGTCCTTCCCACGAATTACTCGATTCGTAAAATGAAACCATTTCAAAAGGTAATCTTGGCAAAATTTCGCCAAAATGTTCTTCTAATTTGATTCGATTTTCTTGATTAATTGTTAGTTTTTCCATGATTTAATAATCATTGCATTAGCAGAAGTTTCGTAGAAAATAATTGCTAAAAGTTGTAAAAATTCAGCATGATTTAGCTTTCCAGCAACTACTTCTTCAATATCTGCTTCGTAATATTCTTCAATTGTTTTGGTCATCAAGGCCTTAAAATTCTCCAACGGAATATTTTGATCTTTCAATTCATTTAATAAATAATTATTCGAAGCTAAAAAATCAGGACGAGTTCCGAAAATAGGAGACTTACGAATATTTAACGCATTATGAAAAGTTTGCGAAATCAAAACGCCACGTTCCAATTCTTCGAATTCCCAACCTTTACGAACTCTTCTTGGATTATTTTCATAGAAAATATGGTTGTGAAAAGCGTGAATATGTTTCGCAATATCCGTGTTGGTATGTAAATAAAGGAATTGCAAAATCGAACTAAACAAATGATTTGCGTTCAGATTCGCTGGATAATATGTGTACAATAATGGATAATGAAACAATGTTGTGTACAAAGGCGAAAAACTATCAATAATGTTTAGATTCAATACATTTATTCCTTCAAAATCTACTTTCTGATTCGTTTGATAATAATTAATTCCAGCCAAATAAATATCCTCATAACTCAATTCAAACTGATTAAGATACGCTCCAATCTGTTTGAAAAAAGAAGTATTTAAGTTATGATTTGTAACTAATTTATATTGTTTATTTTCAAATTCTTTAATAAAATCTAACTTAAACTCAGACTTTAAATTATCATTGATAACTTTATCAAAATCAAATGATTTATTTCTAATTACATTGACATATATTTCGTTGTATGTATAAATAATTTGCTTTATTGGTTCTGTATCCAAAGCTTCAAACGGATTGATGTCAGCATTTGGCGTAGCATACAACGTAAACAAACGACGAAATTCTTGTTGAATCTTTTCTTCTTCCGCAAACATATTCATCAATTGATTAGTGTTCGCAGCAATAATACTTTCACCTAAAAAAAATAAAATACCAGCTTTCAAATCTTCATCAAAACCACATCTTTCAAGGGTTTGATCAAAATAAGTTTTGAATAGATTTTCAGGATTTTGGCTCATATCGAATAATTTTATTTATCATTTAAAAAGTAAAAGTATTGATTTTTTGAAGATTTAAAACGAAAAAACCTCTGTAAAACAGAGGTTTTTAAAATTTATTTTAGTGAATTCGTTTAACTTGTTAAAATTCAACCATTGAAGGATTCAATCCAGAAAAACCATCAGCAGGCATTTCATCAATCGCTTTTACATCTTCTGTGCTCAATTTAAAATTATTTGAAGTGAAATTCGCTTCAATATTTTTTTCTGAAGAGGAGCGAGGAAGTGGTAAAATTTCTTTCGCTAAACAATAATTAATACAAATTTGACCAACTGAAACATTGTATTTATCCGCCAAAGAAACAATTAATTCGTTCTCCAAAATTCTTCCCGAACCAAGTGGACTCCATGCTTCAACCAATAAATTGTGTTGTTTACAAAAATCGACTAATTCTGGTTGCGAATGCCCTGGATGAATCTCAATTTGATTAACCATTGGTTTGATTTCAGCCGTTTCAAATAAAGCTTCCAAATGATTGATATTAAAATTACTTACACCAATTGACTTTGCTTTTCCAGATTTGTAAATTTCCTCAAAAGCTCGCCAAGTTCCAGCATTCAATTCTGCCCAAGTATCAGGAAATTGCGTTTCATTTGCAGGCCAATGAATCAAATATAAATCCAAATAATCAGTCTGTAAATCTGTTAAAGTTTGCTCAAATGCAGCCATTGCTTTTTCGTAACCACGCTCAGTATTCCAACATTTAGACGTTATAAATAATTTGCTACGATCTACATTTTCAGCTTTGAGAACAGCGCCAATTTCTTTTTCATTTTTGTAGATTGCTGCTGTGTCAATATGAGTATATCCTTTTTCTAGCGCTATTTTTAGAGGTTCTGTAACTTTTTCACCTTCTAATAACCATGTTCCAAATCCGATTGCAGGAATTTCGATTCCGTTTGATAGTTTAAAGTTTTCCATTTTTTCAATATTTATATATTCAAATTTATCTTAAAACAACTAATTTCAATAATTAGTAGACGTTAATTCTTATGTTAAAACTCATTTATAGAAATCTTAAATTTAATTGTTTCTTAATAAAATAGTTCTATATTTATTCTCGAAATGTGAATGGAAAAAATATAAAAAAATGACACAATTTACAGGTACGATTGAGGATTTTATGAATACGCATGAAGAATTTATCAATGCTTTGATTCTGAAAAAAATCAATCAACAAGTTGTATTAGATAAAAAAGAAGAGAAAGAAATTCAGCAAAATAAATTTATTCAACAAAAATTAGATGATTTAAAAGAATATCTAACAGATTTGTTCGAAAATGAATTTGGTGATTGGGAAATTACAATGGATTTAGAATCTTTTGAACAAGAATTTGATAAACATTTTCAAATTTCGAAGCAAGAATTAGAAGATAACGTGCTGTTGAAGTAGATGATTATTTAGAGTAATGTTTACAACATTTAAATCTACTAATGAAGTTTTAAAAAAGTATATTGATTATTATTACGTTGATATTAAACATGATAATAATTTAACTGTATACGATTGCTTTCCTCATTATAACAATACGATTTCAGTTTATAAATCGCATCAATATATAAAGGGGAATTCTGTTTACAAACAAAATGGAATTCCTCTTCAAATTTTTACTCCATTAAGATCAGATGTTTTACAGATTCAACAAATTGGTTCTGTTGAACGTTTTGTAATTGTTTTTAAACCTTTTGGAATCAATCAATTTCTGATTAATATTGATTTTTCAAGTATTATAGATGATTTAAACTTTTTTGATGAAGAAGAGTGTAATCATTTGTTTAATCATATAAAATCTGAGGAATTTGTTTCGATAATTGAGTCTATTTTATTGAACAAAATGAATAGAATTGAAAATGTAATTATAGAAAATTCAATAGATTACATTTTCAAACATTATGATAATTTTACAGTTAATCAACTTGCTGAATATTTAGGTTTTAGTCGAAAACATATCAATAGGGTTTTCAAAGAAAATATTGGAGTTTCTATTAAAAACTTTCATGAAATCGTTTTATTTAGAAAAACAGTTGAAGAGAAATTATTACATAATCCTGATGAAACATTTACGTCGATTGCGCATAAATTAAATTTTACGGATCAATCTCATTTTAATCGGTTGTATAAAAAATTTGTTTCTGAATCACCCAATCAATTTTATAAAAATGGAGAATTAATAGGAGAGGAAGATACTTTTTGGAGATTTTATAAAGATTAAAATGTCCCAATTTTACAAGTTTATTAGGGGTGTTGATGGTATTTTTACACAAAATTCAACCCATGAAAAATTATATCTTTATACTTATCTTATTTCTATCCACACAAATTTTTAGTCAAGAAACATATTCTAGTTTAATTTCAAAAGCTGAAAAGTTAGTTGAAGAAGACAAGAAGGAATTAGCTTTAGATTATTATACAAAAGCATTCAATCTACATAAAGACAGTATCAATAATTTTGATTTATATGATGCGGCTGAACTTTCTAACATAATTGGTCAAGCAAATCAAACATTTTATTTTTTAGAAAAGTTAATTCAGAGAAATCCGAAACTATACCCAGGTTGGTATTTTATTTTAGATAAAGATTCGAAAGTGAAATTCAAAAATCTATTAAATGATAAACGTTGGCAGAATTTAGAAGTAACCTCAAATAAAAAATCTAAAAGATTTTATGACAGTATTCAATTGACAAATGATGAGTTTTTTAGAATTAAGAAATCAACAAATTTAGAGATTAAAGATAAGAAAAAACTTTATAAAAGTTTGAAAAATTCTTCATCTTATTTACCGAAAAAAGAACAAAATTATTCTATTTTCTTTCCAATTAATGATACTTTAAAGTCATCTTATTTTATTCATTTACCTAAAAATTATAACCCAGAAAGAAAATATCCTATGCTTATCTTCCTTCATGGAGCTGTATTTTTCAGTGAATTTGAAAAATTTTCTACTGATGAAGATTTGAAAGGTTGGAATAGATTTTATACTAAATATGCGGATCAGAATGATTTTATTTTAGTTTTTCCTAAAGCTGATAAACGTTATAATTGGATGACAGAAAAAGGATTTTATATGGTTCCAGAAATTGTTCGACAAATAAAATCAACAATTAATGTAGATGATAATAAAATGTTTTTAACGGGACATTCTAATGGAGCAACTGGTTCGTTTAATTATTTAGTAAAACAACCAACTTATTTTGCAGGTTTTTATGGCTTTAATACGCAGCCAATTGTAAGAACAGGAGGAACATTTATTCAAAATGCATTGAATCGTTCTTATATAAATTTCTCTACTGATTTAGATTATTATTTTCCACCACAAGCTAATGATGATTTAACTGCATTGATGCAATCATTACATATTGATTATAAAGATTATCGATACAATGGTTATCCGCATTGGTTTCCAGAATTTAATGGTTCAGAGCCTGCGTATAAAATTTTGTTTGATGATTTGTTGAATAGAAAAAGAAATCCATTTCCGAATAAATTAATTTGGGAAACAGATGATGTGAAATACGGAAAAGTTGATTGGATAGAAATCACAAAACTGGATACAATTTCATCTAAAAAAGAGTGGCAAAAAAACTATAATTTCAAAATAACTAAATGGTTAGAATATGATGATAATGATAGTCTACAAATAAAAGATGTGGATAAAATGGCTTTTAATTTTCCTCGTGAATCAGGTTTAATCAAAGTAAATTATTCCAAAAATAGATTTGATATTGAAACATCTTCTGTAAAATCATTTCGATTATATATTTCTCCTGAAATGATTAATCTGAACAAAAAATTAAAAGTCTATGCTAATAATAAATTGATATACAGTCAAAAAGTAGATTACAATCCATCTTTTATGAAAGAAAATTTCAATAAAAATATGGATAAAGTACAAGTTTGGATTAATTATATTGATTTTGAATTATAATTAACATCACTAAAAAAACATGATTATGAAAAAAATATTCTTACTAATTATATTCTTTTTGTTTACTTTTATTAATGCTCAATCTTATGAGGAAAAAACAATTATACTTCAAGAATTGTTAAAAGATAAAAAATATTGTGAAGCACATAAAATTTTTGAACAAATTCTGAATAATGAAAATCGAAACCCTTATGATTTTTATTATGGAGCAATCTCGTCAGTAAATTGTAATAAACCAAATCAAGCATTAGATTGGTTAGAAATGGGAGTTCAAAAAGGTTTAGGTTCTACCAAAGAAGAAGTTGATTATCTTTCTAATGATGAAAATTTTTCTAAGATTTATTCTGATCCTAAATGGAATAATTTAGTTTCTGTGATGAAAGAGAAGTTAAAAGAAAAAGAACTTCGTGAAGAAAAATTAAATGTAGATTGGTTAAAAAGTATAAGTAACAATAGAGTAAAAAATAAAAACAGATCAGCCAAATGCAGGATTTGCTTTATATACAAACAATGTAGATTCTATCAAAGTTCCTTATTTGGTTTTAATTCCTAAAAGTTATTCGTCTAAAAAGCCTTCAAGAATGATTGTTTATTTGCATGGAGGAGTGGTGAGTACAGAAAATTTTACTCATAATAATTATCAAATAGAGCAAGAATCTATATTTTCTTTGGCAGATGAATACAATGCTATTATTCTGTATCCATTTGGAAAAAAAGCTTTTGAAAATGTCTTATCGATTGTAAAAGAAGTTGAAAAAAAATATTCTATAAACAAGAAAGAAATTTATCTTGGAGGAATGTCAAATGGCGGTTCAGCAACTTTTTGGTTTGCAACAAATCATTCGAATTTGTTTAAAGGTTTTTATGCTTTTTCTGCAGATCCAAAATTAAAAATTGAAGAGATTGACTTTTCTAAAATCAAAAAACCTTTTTATATGTTGAATGCTAAAGATGACAACGTTTTTAAATTTGAGGAAGTGGAATCAATTTATTTAAAAAAACATAACAAAAATTGGCATTTAGAATCATTAGAAAAGGGTAATCATGGTTTTGTTTACCAAGAAAACGGAACAGAAATAATGAAAAACTTATTAGATAAATTAATAATGGAATAAACTAAATCTTCATAAAATCTTCTTCCAATAAGTCTTCTAAAGGACTTTGCATCAAAGATTGTGGTAAATTTCGGAAAGCAAAATTTCGTATATTCATCAAAAATTTATTGTCTACTTGAGCAACTTTTCCAGCCAAACGAGAAGTATCGATAATATAATGTGTTCGTTTCAAACGACGTAAATTATAATGTTCAAAAGCTAACAAAATATCAGTATCTTTTTTGATTAATTCATCATACAAAACGCAAACATCTTCAACCGCCATGCATGCGCCTTGCCCCATGTTTGGTGTGGTTGCATGTGCTGCATCTCCAATTAATAAAACACGATTAAATGCATAATTATTAATCGGTTTTATATCCATAATTGGCGTAGCAATTATACTTTCTGGATTCGTTTTTTGTAAAGTATTTCTGATTTGTCCCGAATAATCTTTGAACTGATTTTTAATATCACTTAAAGCGTAGTTGTAAACTTCAGAATTTAGTTTTGTATTGACACAAGCGTACCAATATATTTGATGATTGATAAGAGGAGTCAAACCAAATCGACCATTTGGTCCCCATGTTTCGATACTTTTCTTTGAGTTATACGATTTATCTTCCACAATGGCACGCCAACAAATATATCCCGCATAGCGAGGTGTCGACTGTTTTAACAATTGTTGACGAATTGTAGAATTTATCCCATCAGCACCAATTAAATAATCACCTTCTGTAGAAGTTCCATCTTCAAAATGAAGGACAACTTTCTCAAAACTTTGTTCAAATAATTTTATTTTTTTTGACGTTTTAATTTTATTCGAATCAATTTTCGAGACTAGATAATGATGTAAATCTGCACGATGAATGGCAAAATTTTCGTTGTTGTAATTTTTTCTTAATCGTTCTGTATCGGCTTTCAGAATCGTTTTTTCTTTCCAATCTTGAATTTCAAAATCTTCTAACATATGCCCCAAAGGAGCAACTTCTTCTGCTAAACCTAGAATTTCAAATGCTTTCATTGCATTAGAAGCCAAACCAAAACCAGCCCCAAATCCACGAACTTCTGACGAAGCCTCGAAGATTTCGTAATCATAATTTAAGTCTTGCAAAGCTTTTGCTAAAGTTAAACCCGCAATTCCTGCACCCGCAATTAAGAATTTTTTACTCATTGATAAAAATAAAGTTCAAAATTAATCATTCTACTATAAACCAAAAAGAAAAGCGAATCAATTTGATTCGCTTTTCAGAAGTTATTTTGTCGAAAATTATTGTTCGTTAAAATATTTGTAGAAATATGGAATAGTTTCGATTCCTTTGTAGAAATTGAATAAACCATAATGTTCGTTTGGAGAGTGGATAACGTCAGAGTTTAATCCGAATCCCATTAAAACAGATTTTGTTCCTAATTCTTCTTCGAATAAAGCAACAATTGGAATAGATCCACCAGCTCTTTCGGCTAACGCTTCTTTCTCAAAAGTTTCAGCTAACGCTTTTTTAGCAGCGATAAAACCAGGATGATTTGTTGGTAAAATATAAGGTTTACCTCCATGATGTGGTTTTACTTTAACTTCTACAGAAGAAGGCGCTAAAGTTGGGAAATAATCTGCAAATTGTTTTGTTACAACTTCTGGATCTTGTCCTGGAACTAAACGCATTGAAATTTTAGCATATGCATGAGAAGGAATAACTGTTTTAGCACCTTCGCCAATGTATCCTCCCCAAATTCCGTTTACATCTAATGTAGGACGAATAGATGCTCTCTCGATTGTAGAAAAACCTTCTTCTCCTTGAATATCAGCGATACCAATAGATTTTTTATACTCTTCAACATCAAATGGAATTTTTGCTAAATCAGCTCTTTCATCTTCAGTTAATTCAAGAATTGGCTCGTAAAAACCTGGAATTGTAATGTGACCTTTTTCATTGATTAATTTTCCAATCATTGTTGCTAAAACATTAATCGGATTAGGAACAGCCCCACCATAAACACCAGAGTGCATATCGCGATTAGCTCCTTTTACCTCAACTTCTACATAAGATAAACCACGTAAACCAACTGAAATAGAAGGTTGTTCGTTTGAAATCATAGAAGTATCAGAAATCAAAATCACATCATTTTTTAATTTCTCTTTATTGTTTTTAACGAAATTTACTAATGAAGGAGAACCAACTTCTTCTTCACCTTCGATCATAAATTTAACGTTACAAGGTAATTCGTTTGATTTGTTTAACGCCTCAAAAGCTTTAACGTGCATAAACATTTGACCTTTATCATCAGCAGAACCACGAGCGAAAATTGCTCCATCAGGATGAATTTCTGTCTTTTTGATTACTGGTTCGTATGGTCCAGATTCCCATAATTCTAAAGGATCAGCTGGTTGTACATCGTAATGTCCGTAAACTAAAACAGTAGGTTTTGAAGCGTCAACTATTTTTTCTCCGTAAACAACAGGAAAACCTTCTGTTTCGCATACTTCAACATTATCAGCACCTGCTTCTTTTAAATATTTTGCCACCATTTCGGCAGCATCATTTACGTCTTGTGTGTAGGCTGGATCAGCACTAACTGAAGGAATTTTAAGTAATTCGATTAATTCATCAAGAAAACGTTGTTTATTCTCTTGTATAAATTGTTGCGTATTGTTCATTTTTGTTTGTTATGAATAATAGGTAAATTTAAAAATAAAATCTTGATTAGACTTTCTTTTTCAAGAAAAATATAATGCGAAAACCTTTGTATCTTTGCAAAAAATTAGAGAATGATATTATATAATACAACTTTTATTGTTGAACAAGAAGTGCATGATGATTGGTTTGCGTGGATTCATAAAGAGCATATTAATGATTATTTGAAATCAAATTGTTTTATCGGTGCTCGTTTAGGAAAAATAACTTCTCATATAGAACCTGGGGCGGTTTCTTATTCTTTGCAATTATTTGTGAATGATGAATTGACTTTAGATAAATTCAAGAATAATTTTTTATCAGAAATTAAACAAAAAAGTTTGCAAAAATACGCGACTAAAGTACTAAGTTTCGAAAGTGAAATGGAACATATAGGGGATTATAATTAAACAAAAGCTCGAGAATTTTCTCGAGCTTTTTTTATATTCTTTTTTGAAAAATAACTTCAATATTCAATTCAATCCATTGTTTGGTGCTAAAATCATAATAGGACTTTGTAATATTTGTAGACAGATGGTTGTTGTCTATAATTTTTAAATTTTCAATAGAAACATTTTTTTTATTTTCCTTGTTACCAGTATAGTTGCTTTCTGTATAACTACTATCTTTTATAACCATTACTTTATCCGATAATGTTGTAGATGTTGCAAAACCATATTTTACAAAATTCGCATAACCGTCTGGTATACTTGGATAATCATAATTTAATAAAGTTAGAGGAAAATTAAAGGATATTATTTTTACTTTAGGTCTAACTTCTAAAAAGTTCTCTTGTTTATTAAGAATTTCAATTTCATCCATCAAATTAGTTGATGTTTTTTTATCATTGTTTAAATCGACTGGGATATTAGCTATATAGGATACAATATTATAAGTATCAACTACATCTTCTTCCGAAAAACCATCATCATCTTTACATCCAAAATTAATAAGAATTATACTAGATGCAAGTAGTAGTTTAAAGTAATTTGTAATCATATCATTATGAATTTTAGTAAATATAATAATTTCATTGATTTGTTTAGTTATCAATTTTTGATTTATGTTTTTTTGACTTTAGTTGAATTATTTCAGAATTGGTTTCGATTTAGATAAAAATACCTATTACGATATTTTACTTCCGAAAAATTATAATTCAAACAAAGCGTTTGTTATTAAAATGAAAATGGGCAAATCACCTGATAAAACAGAAAAATTGATGGACGCAAAAATGTAGTTCCAAAATAGAATAAAAAAATGCAGTAGTTTTTCTACTGCATTTTTTGTTTATGTTTAACCTTCGAAGCTTCTTACAGCATCTAACGTTTTATTGATTTCAGCGTCTTTAATCGCATCAGAAATAAACCAAGTTTCGTATCCTGAAGGTGCAATGTAAACTTCGTTTGTCAACAAATGATGGAAAAATTTATTGAATCTTTCATGGTTACATTTCGTTACATCTGTAAAGTTTTTGATTTCTGTTTGTTCAGTAAAGAACACAGACATCATCGAACCTAAACGATTAATATGTGCAGGAATTCCTTTCTCAGCAAATATTTTAGAAATCTCGTTATCTAAAGTTTCTGTTGCATTATCAATACGATTAAATAATGCTCTATCATTATTAATAATATTCAAAGTTGTGATACCAGCACGCATCGCAATTGGATTTCCAGATAAAGTTCCCGCTTGATAAACAGGACCAAGAGGAGCAAGGTGATTCATAATTTCGCGACGAGCAGCAAAAGCTCCTACTGGAAAACCACCACCAATTACTTTACCAAATGTTACGATATCTGCATTGATGTTTAAACGTTCTTGAGAACCACCCATCGCTTGACGGAAACCAGTCATTACTTCATCAAAAATTAATAAAGCTCCATTTTCATCACAAATTTGTCTTAATCCTTCTAAGAAACCTTTTTCAGGAACAATACATCCCATGTTTCCTGCAATTGGCTCAACAATAATAGCAGCAATCTCGTCTTTATTTTGTTCGAATAAAGCTTTTACATCTTCCAAATTATTGTATTCGGCTAACAATGTATCTTTTGCAGTTCCTTGCGTTACACCTGGCGAATTTGGATTTCCGAAAGTTGCAGCACCAGAACCAGCTTTAATCAAAAATGAATCTGAATGTCCGTGGTAACAACCTTCAAACTTTACAATTTTATCACGATTTGTATAACCTCTTGCTAAACGAATTGCAGACATACAAGCTTCTGTACCAGAGTTTACCATACGAACCATATCGATGTTTGGTACAACAGAAGTAATTAATTTCGCAATTTCAGTTTCCAATTCAGTTGGTGTACCAAAAGAAAAACCATTTTTCATCTGCTCAACAGTCGCATTCAAAACACGCGGATCTGTGTGTCCAATAATCATTGGTCCCCAAGAATTGATGTAATCTACGTAAGCACGTCCATCTTCATCATAAATATAAGCACCTTCGGCTTTTTTGATAAAAATTGGCGTTCCTCCAACAGATTTAAATGCACGAACAGGAGAATTTACACCTCCTGGAATATATTCTTGCGCGTCTTTGAATAATGCGCTACTTCTTTGATACAACATAATTTTACAAAAATAGTTGCACAAATTTACTGAATCTTAAATGAATTATGAAGTGATTTTGATTAGATTATAAGTTTATGTGAAGATTTATTTTCTAAATACTCAATTAATGTTTTAATCAATTGATTTTCTTTCAAAATCGTTTGATTTCCAATCAAAAATAATTGCTCTTTTGCACGTGTTAACGCCACATTTAGTTTTCGGTCAACATTTCCTTGGTCATTCATATTCACCAACGCATTCAATTGTGAATGATATGTTACCGCAAAACTATACAAAATAATATCGCGCTGACTTCCTTGGTAACGCTCAACAGTATCAACTGTAATTTGTTCATGATTTGGAATATTTGCTAATTCTAATTTCTGTTTAATTAATGCAATTTGATTACGGAAAGGTGCAATAATTCCAATCGTTTTCTTCGGATCAAATTCTTTTTTATTGATTTCGTATAAATGAATAATTTCTTGTACAAATTTGACAATGAAATCGGCTTCTTGCTCATTTGTTGAAGGCAAATAAGGATTTTCGTCCACATTGATAAACGCAAAACGATGATTGGTGATAAAATTCTGTAAATCATTTGATTGATTGTAGTTTTCGAAATGTAAATCTGCACGTTGACGATTTAAACTTTGCTTAACCTCATCATTCAAATTAGGAATATCATAAGCAACATTTAATTTTCCATCATAAAAATAATTGTTCGGAAAATCCGCGATTTCTGCATGCATTCTTCCTTGATAAGTTAATTGATCAAATGCATTTTCGTAATTATTTCGTTCACAAAATTCGTACAAACGTTCGAAAATTGAGTTTTTACGATTGATTAAACCAATATTTTCTAATAATTCGTTGTTCGTTTTTGCTAATTCAGGATTTTGCAAAACAATTGCAGGCAACTGTTTGTGATCACCAATCATGATAAAACGTTCTGCTTTTGGTAGAATTCCAACAATTTGTGGTTCTAAAATTTGTGAAGCTTCATCAATAATAATTGTATCAAATTTCTTTAATTTCAGAATATCATTTTTACTCGAAATTGAAGCAACCGTCGAAACAAAAATGCGTTGTTTACGAATAATATCTTGAATCGTTTTTCTCGAAAATTTTTCTCCTTTTTGCTCTAAATCAGCATCTTTTTGCTCGATAATTTTATTCAATAAATTTGAATGGAATTCAGGAGAAGTAGATAATTCGTTTCCAATTCGAATAAATTTTTGTTCAATTTGATCAGAAATAGCCGAATTTATCGATTCACATAATTCATCAACCGCACGATTTGTATACGCCAAAAGCAAAATATTACAATCTTGTTTCTCGTAGATTTCTTTTACCAACTCTTTGATGATAATCGATGTTTTTCCTGTTCCTGGAGGTCCATTCAACAAGAAATAATCTTTTGCGGAAAGTGCTTTTTTCAGAATTCGATTTTGTTCATCCGAAAGATTTGAGTTAAAATACGCATAATCCATTTGATTTCTTGGAATAGATTGCGTTAAAATCAAATCTTTCTTTGCTTTCGAAGAATGAATTAATCCATACAGATTTCGGTACATCGAAACAAAAGAAGAATCCATAAAATCGCGCTCCAAAGCCCATTTTCCTGATGAATCAAACGAATCAAAAAAGCGTGTGTTAGGTTGCTGATAACGAAAACGCAATACAATAAATTCTCTCGAAATACTTTTGATGGTACATTTAAAAACCTGATTTGTTAAAACCGAATCTTTGAAATTATTTCTTGGATAAAGAATGCAAATATCACCTTCGCGAATCGAAATAAAATCATTCGCAGGATTAGTTCTTTTTAACTTGATTTCACGTTTTGGATCAGAAATATGATTTTCTACAATTTCTAAATCATAAATAATCTCGAAATTATTATTTTTTTCTTCGAAAGTATTCAGCCACAAACTCGCCAAACCGTTGTTAGAAGTTGATTGTCCCAAACCAAGTTTCGCCATATATTGCTCTTTCGCAATGAAATTCGTAAACGAATAAAAATAAGCTTTTTCTAACGGTGAACTATTTTTGATCGGATAGATAAATTTATCCAACTGTTCTTCTAAAATTTCTTTGAAACGAGGATTAATTTTTCGTTTGATAAAATTGGCAGGTTTAATCGAATAAATAGTTGATTCAATATCGGTTAATGTATGATTTGCTAACCGATTTTCATTGATAATTATTCGATTTCGTAAATCAAAAATACGTTGAACTCGCGCTAAAGTTGGCACATCAAAACGTAAATTTCCTTGATATACTTTCGAATAGAAGATATAACCTTCGGTGTTTTTTGTGACATCTTTAAATTCTAAATCATACAAAACACCAATAATTTGGTAATATAAAAAGAGCTGCGTCGCATGATTTGGCTTGACACTTTTTCCATCATCAGGAAAAGGTGCACCACCAGATTTCAGCTCGATAATTTTATTTTTTCCTTCGGGATTAATGTCTAATAAATCCAAACGACCCTGAATACCATATTGTTCGCACAAAAATGAAGGCTCTATTAATGCACGATCCAACGAAATATCATATTGAGGAAAATCCTCCGTCAACACTTTTTGAATACGGTCAAAATGACCTTTAGCTTCCAGATAATAATCTTTCAAGTCTTGTGGATTCGCTAGATCGTTGCAAGCCGTATATTCTAATGGATAATTTTTGAAATCATTCTTGAAAATATCATTAAAATCTGTGTTTTCAATGTTTTCCGTTGAAAAATGATCGACTACTGAATTGGCAAAATTCCCTAAACGAATGTGTTTACTATTTGGCGCTTCTTCAAATTTTTTCTGAATATAATGCAATTCAGAAGTTCCATAATCCTGAAAACATTCAGCAATTGCCGAAATATCAACCAAATAATCTGGTTCGAGAATGATAAAACGTGGATGATAAATTCCTTCTTCATCAATCGTCGAATTGACTAAATTTAATTGTGCACCAACCCAAAAATCCTCAATAGAAGTAAAGTTTTCATTTACGCCATCCTCATCAATTTGAACTGTAATATTTTCTTCTGTTTCATTATCTTCATGATCGCAAATCAAACAATCTCGTTTAATTTCAATCACTTGAACACGCAATTTTTTAACCCGATTTCGAGTAAGAATTTTGTTTGTATAAAATTCTTTTTCAGGAAAATAGTAGATAATTTCTGCTGGAATCATTACTTCATAAATCGAAGAAATAAAATCTGCAATATATTTATAATGTGTAAAATATTCGTGTTCTGTCGGTTCGTATTTCTCGCTCAGAATTCGTTGAGCAGTTTTACGAAACGAATGAATTTTAGTAGAAACTTGGTATTGATTACAAATAAAAGATAGCTTCGAGAAAAAGTTAGAAAACTGTAAAGCTTCGTTTTTTGTTAACTCAAATGCAATATTTTCAACCAAACGTTTTAAATCTAAATATTTAGAATTGATTGGTTTATTGGCAAGTTGAATTTGTAAAACTTCATTTAGCAGTTGATTTCCTATTTCTTCTCGATTCACGGCGATTAATTTGGTGTAAAATTAAGACTAAATATTGTATTAAAAAGACGTTTAATCCCACGTTTTCCAATCATCACTTGTAAACAACCATTCTGGAGTTTTAATTTTACCTTGTTGTAATTTATACCAAGGATTTAATTTTTTATCCATTGGATTATTAAGAATTTGAATTTCTTGAGCTGGCATATAACTTTGGGCGAGTAAAACAATTTTTTCGCCTTGTTCATTTTTTGCTAAATCAACTACCATAACAGCATGTCCATAAGGATTTCCTTGTTGTAAAAGAATATCTCCAATTTTTACTTGATTATATTTTACCGACTCTAATTGATTTTTTAGAGAAGCTGTATTCGCATAACTGAAAACATATTCCAAATACTTCCAATAATTTTCTGGTGAATAATCTCCATTTGCAAAATCTGTAAATTTGCGTGGTTTTCCGTCTGATAAAAAGTTGAAAGAGATTTCATCATAACGCTTTTGTTGGTAGAGATAATCGGCTCTCAAACGCATTGTTGCATCTGCACATTGATGTAAATCTTTGTTTCCAATTGGTAAATCAATCACTGCATTGTATACATTATTTACAGATTTTTCTTTTCCATTATAATATTTCACAAGTGTTCCAAAGTCTTTCAATTTCAGATGTTGTAGATAATAACCAAATTCATTTTGACTATAATTTTCTCTTTGAAAACCTTTCGGTACGGAATATCGATGAATTATTTTATCTTCTTTTTCGTTTATAAAGCTTTCTTTCTCAATAATTTTTGGATTTGAATCATTATGAGTTTTAGAATTCGTAGAATTTTCATTTTTGCAACTAAAGATGAAAAATGGCAATATGAAGCAGATGTATTTTTTCAAATTATTTAATTCTCAAAGGTGAAACAATGATAACAAATCCATCAGGATCTAAGAAAGAAATTCCATTTTCATTCCAATACGGATTTTTCGATTTTATTGGTTTGATATGATGAATTTCTAAACGCTCAATGAGTTTGTTATATTTTTGTTGCGTTGTTGGATAAAATACCAAACAATCGTCTTCATCAAAGTGATGATTGATATTTTCGTGAGTTGTTGTAAATTCTAGATGCCAGTCTAAATCTGGTTTTCCAATAAAAATACCATCATATCCATTATGATTTTGAAACTCTCCAAGGATTTCAAAATTTAAAACTTTAGTATAGAATTTTTTTATTTCGTTGATTTGATTGGTATGACGAGTGACTCTAAATTGCATAAAATTCACTATTATTATTGATTGAAAATTAGTATATTTTATTGAATTTTATGGAAATAATTTTAGTACAATGAAGAAAACTCTTTTATTAATTTCGTTTATTATTTTTAGTTCATTTAATGTATTTGCTCAAAAACAAAAAGATTATAAAAGTTCTGAAGTTATTATTTCAAAAGATTTTGAAAATAAATTAGATCCAATTAAATCAAATTTTAATCGAATTAATTCAATTAAAATTTGGTCAAAAATAAAAGAAGTTGAAACAGATGACTCTACTGAAGGAGGTTTTATAAATTATTACTTTTTAAATGATAAATTAGAAAAAATTGTGGTTCGAAAATTTGGAGAATCAGGTCAATATTTAGCCGAATATTATTTGTTAAATGATAAATAGTCTTTTGTTTTTGAACAAGATACACTTATAATTTTCCTTTATATTGGAAAGAATTTGATGATAAAAAATCGATAATAGAAGAATCTCGTTATTATTTTGAAGATAGAAAATTGATTCATTTTATAGGAAAATCTAAAAATTACAAAACTGAAAGTAAAGATACTTTGGACGAATTTGATGAGATAATTAAGATGGAAAATAATTATAAATAAATGATTTATAATAGCTATATTACAATTTGATTAACTTGTTTTATGTTCAAACTATATCCATTTCATTTTTGTTCTTTAGTATTATTGTTTCTATTAATTAATACACAACATTTTTGGATTCATGAAACTGGAATTTTCTTGATTATTTTCTATTTAATAGAACTTATTTTATTCATAGGATTAATTATTTCTACAATACTAAAGTTGTATAAATATTTTGATGATGATGAAAGAAATTTCAAAAAAGGAATACCTGTCTTTATTAGTATTATTGTTTTGACTTTGGTTTTTCTATATCCATCGGGAATAATAACTGATAAAACAATATATGGAAAAGATAAATTAGTCGCTTATAGTAGAGGAACAATAGATTGTAAAACAACTTATTATTTTAAATCGAATGATGTTTATATTGAGGATTCGTTTTGCTTTTTCCCATCACGAGAAGTTGGTAAATACTATCTGAAAAATGACACAATATATTTTGATACTATTACTAATAAACAATATAAATTCGGAACAATAAATAGAAAAGATTCCATTTTAGAATTATATTATTTAGAACCTCGAACATTCAATTTTGACACATTGAAAGTAGATTCCACTATTATTAAAAGGAAAATTGAAAATTCAAAAAGTCATAGTTTTAATATCTCAGAAATAAATAATCTTGAATAAAAAAATCCGTCAATTGACGGATTTTATCTTTTTAATACACTTCTTCTTTTTTGAAGAAAACTGTGTCATTTCCTTTTCTAAATTTCAGTTCCGAATATCGAATCGTGTAATCATCAGACATTCCGTAAGTTTCTAAAATAAAATTATCTTTGAAACGATAATTTCTATTGGTTTTATGTTTTGCATTCGAGCCTAATTCTTCTTTCAAACTCAGTGTTTCTGGAGAAATTTTGAAGCGAGGATCAGTTTCTATTCGATTAATAATTGTATTGACATCGGCAGAATCCATAATCAAAACTGTTTCTTGTTTCATGTTTTTAATTCCAGAAATATCTGTCGAAACAATTTTTAAATTTCCTTTAAACCCAATTCCAGCTTGGTGTAAATCGGTTTTCAAATCATCATTAGAATACATTTGACTTCTGTAACCATATTTCACGATCGGAATCATCACAATAAAAAATATCGCAAGCGAAACTATCATTGCAGATTTGTTGTAGCCTGCCATTCGCAATCCATAATAGATAAATGGAATCAAAATCAATAATACAATTCCGAATATAATGACAGCAATTAATCCTGATTCCATTAGTCGTTAATCATATTTAAAAATTCGTCCTCGGTCAACACGACAACTGTTCCTATTTCTTCTGCTTTTTTCAGTTTACTTCCTGCTTTATCGCCAACAACCAAGAAATTTAAGTTTTTAGAAACTGCAGAAATATTTTTCCCGCCATGATCTTCCACCATTTTTTGTGCATCAGTTCGATTGAATTTAGTCAAAGTTCCTGTAAACAAAAACGTTTTGCCTAATAGAATATCGGTTTTTATAGTGTTAATAGAAGATGCATTAGATTTAGGTTTTCGAATTCTTTTTTTATTATCATTTTTTATATATTCAAATGCATTATCCCTAAATTCATTGAAAATTTGCCCACATATATAAGCATCTTCTAATGCATTGTGATAATTATTTTGATTAAATTGAAAATAACTAGCAAGAGTTGAAAGTTTATAATTTTCTAATTCTAATAGAGACTTAGAAATTTCTAAAGTACAAAATGATTTAAAATCTGGTTTGTGAATTTTATAATAATCTAAGGTTTTATTAAGAATTGTTATATCAGTAGATGCATTATGCGCAACAATATTTTTATCAATGAAAAAATGCTCTATTTCATTCCAAATTTCATCAAATTCTTTTTTGTTAAAAACATCTTCAAGAAATATTCCATTTATTCTAGAGTTTATTGGATTAAATTTTAAATCTATTGGTTTTATTAATGTATAATATTCATTAATTGGCTCTCCATTTGAAAATTCAACTATACCTAAAGAACAAGGAATATGTCCGTATGATGTTTCAAAATCAATGGCAACGAAATCATTATAAGTATCCATTATTTAATTTATTAAATTTAAAAATTCGTCTTCAGTCAATACGATAACAGTTCCTATTTCTTCTGCTTTTTTTAGTTTACTTCCGGCATTTTCACCAACTACTAGATAATTTAAATTTTTAGAAACTGCGGAAATATTTTTTCCTCCATGATCTTCCACCATTTTTTGCGCATCAGTTCGATTGAATTTGGTTAATGAGCCAGTAAATAAAAATGTTTTATTTTCAAGTATACTAGATATTGGAATTGATGAATTGTCGAGTTCAAATTTTAACCCGTAATTTTTTAATTTATGTACAATATTTAAATTATTTTCATTAGAAAAATAATTTTTGATACTTAATGCAATTTTGTTTCCAATTTCATCAATAGACTCTAATTCTTCAATACTTGAATCTATTAATTGTTCAATAGAATTGAATTTCTTAACAATTTTTTTAGCAACTGTTTCTCCAACTAATTTTATTCCTAAAGCAAATAATACCCTTTCGTAATTGACATTTTTAGAATTTTCAATTGAGTTTAAAATAATTTCTGCAGATTTTTCTTTAATACCAATTCTATTTCTATCAGCAATACTTATTATAAATTGTTCGAAATCTTTATTATTTTTATTATTCCAAACAAGTAATTCGTCAATATATTTTATAGTATCAATATCGTAAATTTTATTACTAAATAAATCAGAATTTTGATTTAAGATATTTGGAAATTTAATATCTAAAAGTAAATTTAGAGAAACATAATTCTCTAAGGAATAGTAATTTTGGTAATCAATATTAGTTAATGAATTTTTAAGTTCAGAGATGAATTTTGTAATTTTATTATTTTCTGTTTCAATATTTAATAACTCATTTAATGATTTAACATTTTTAGTTATGAATTCGCTATCTTTTATTGTTAGATTTCCCCATTTTTTTGAAAGAGCAAAAACTGCTTTAACTAAGTCTACTTGTAATTGATTTTTATACTTTAATCCAGCATAATCATTATCAATCCATTTTTCAAGACCAATAATCTCATTTTTATTTAAACTATAAAAATCTGAGATATTTGAGATTTTATTATTAGAATAAAGAATTTCTATAGTTCCACCACCTAAGCCCTCAATATCCATTGCTTTTCGAGAAACAAAATGCTCTAATTTTCCAATAATTTGAGGTTCGCAACCATTCTCATTTGGACAATAATGCTGTGCTTCGCCTTCGTTACGAATTAATTCTGTTCCGCAAGAAGGACAATTTTTAATGAATTCGATTTCTTCGGTTCCAGGTTGACGAACATCTGTATTAACACCGACAATTTTCGGAATAATTTCACCTCCTTTTTCCACATAAACCATATCACCAATGCGGATATCCAACTTTTTGATAATATCTTCGTTGTGGACAGAAGCACGTTTTACGATTGTTCCAGCCAAAGAAACAGGCGCTAGATTTGCAACAGGTGTAATTGCTCCAGTACGACCAACTTGATAATCGATACTCAATAATTCGGTTTCGGCAGCTTCAGCTTTGAATTTATAAGCCATTGCCCAACGTGGAGATTTCGCAGTATAACCTAATTCATCTTGTTGCGAAAAAGAATTCACTTTGATCACAATTCCGTCCGTTTCGTAAGGTAAATTTTTGCGTTCGATATCCCAATGATCTACAAAAGCCAAAACTTCTTCCAAAGAAGTACATAATTTTGACGTATGCGGAATCTTAAAACCTAATTCATCAGCGGCTTGTAGCATTTCCCATTGCGTAGAATAAGGCAAATTATTTCCGATAAAATAATACGGAAAGCATTGTAAACCACGTTTCGCAACTTCGGTATTATCTTGTAATTTTAATGATCCAGAAGCGGTATTTCGAGGATTTGCATACAATTCTAAACCATTATTAGCGCGTTCTTCATTAATTGAAGCAAATTTATTGAGCGGAATTGTAATTTCTCCACGCATATAAAAACGTTCAGGATAATTTCCTTTCAATTTTAAAGGGACAGATTGTATCGTACGAATATTATTCGTGATTTCATCACCTTGTGTTCCATCTCCACGCGTTACAGCCTGCGTCAATTCACCATTTTCGTATAAAATAGAAATCGAAGCGCCGTCATATTTCAATTCGCAAACAAATTCTACTTTTTCACCTAACGTTTTCTCAATTCGTTTTTCCCAATCTTGTAAATCTTCAACTGAATATGAATTGTCTAACGAATACATTCTAAATTCGTGTGTAATCGTCGGAAAATTTTTTGTAACCATTCCACCAACGCGTTGTGTAGGGGAATTAACATCAAAAAAGATAGGATTTTCGTCTTCTAATCGTTTTAATTCTTTCAATTTCAAATCAAATTCGAAATCAGAAATTGTCGGATTATCTAAAACGTAATAATTATAATTATGCTGAGTAAGCTCTTCTCGAAGCGCTAAAATTTTGTCTTGTATTTCCATTCTAAAAATGTTACCGAACAAAGATAAACACTTGAATTAATACGAACAATTTTTAAAATAATTTGGAATGATTTATATTTAGGAATATTTATTGCAACGTTTATTGAAAAAAATAATCAACTATGAATAATTTATTGGAAGTTTTGGACACAAAATCAAAAGGTTTTGAAAATACAGTTTCGATTGTTACAACTGGAGCAGCAGCGGGAATTGCAATTTCGAAGGCAATTAATAAGAATGAAAAAATTGGAGCTGTTGTTGGAGTAGGAGTAGGTTTGCTGGTTTACGCTATGTTTAGTCCTCAAAACAAATTGAAAAAAGTGAATAAAAAATTGGAAAAACAAATAGAGAAAATTGAAGCTAAATTGGAAAAATAATCTGTTTTTATATGTAAGTATTTTAACTTATTTGGTGAGTTTAATTTTGCCTGTTCACTTATTAAGTATTGATTTTATTGAATATTATTCTGGAGATTCTAGAACAGAATATTTAGGAATTGCATATCTAATATTAGGATATATAACGATATCAGAGTTGCCAATTGATTTTATCTGTTGGTTAGGGAACTTTACATTATTATTTTCTTGGATTTTTTATAAGATAAAAATAGGATGAATATTAGGTATTATCGCTGTTATTCAAATGTCATTATACGAAATTAATCATTTAACAAGATTAGATATTTTACAAATACATGAATATGATTTACCACATTTTGGTTATTGGATTTGGTTATTTTCATCCATTTTTGTCCTAATTTATCATTACAAAAAATATAAATTAAAAAGTCAAACATTGTAAAGTTTGACTTTTTAGTTTTGTGATATTCATAATTCGTTCTCGAAGATGATTAGATAGAATTTATTCTTAAGACATTTTAAATGTTTTTATCTTAATAATTATATTGATTTTCGAATTAATTAGCAATCCATACTCTATGAAAACCTTTATTTAATGCCAATTTGGACTGATTTTCTTCTATTTTACGAATATGAAAATTCACTCTCGAAGATGATTTAAGTATAAACAAAATTTGCTTGTATAATTTATTGATTCTATATTATATTATATCTATAAAATTAGTCGAGATTAGTGTTGTTTTAGAAAATTGGAATTAATACATTTGTTAAAATAAATACTCTATAAAAACTATAGATATTATATAAGAAAATGAATCAACTAAAAGAGATATTAGAAAAAGTTACAGGACAAGTAAGTTTAGAAGAAAAATTATTTTTTTTGAATAACAACGTTAAAGAAAAAATAGTTTTTTCGACAAGTTTTGGTTTCGAAGATCAAGTTATTTCTCATGTTATTTTAAGTCAAAAATTAGACAATATTAAGATTTTTACTTTAGATACAGGTCGTGTTTTTCAGGAAACTTACAATACGTGGAACAAAACTGAATTGAAATATCAAGCGAAGATTAAACCATTTTATCCGCCAACAGAGGAGTTAGAAAAGTTTGTTGAAGAAAATGGAATTAATTCTTTTTATGATTCGGTTGATTTAAGAAAACAATGTTGCTATATCAGAAAAGTAATTCCTCTGAATCGTGCATTAAAAGAAGCATCAGTTTGGATTACAGGTTTGCGTGCGGAGCAATCGAATAATCGACATGATATGCACGAAATAGAGTTTGACGAAGAAAAACAATTATTCAAATTCAATCCATTGATTGATTTTACAACAGGGGATTGTTTCGAATATTTGAAAGAAAATAGAGTTCCTTACAACCCGTTACACGACAAGGGTTTTATAAGTATTGGTTGTGCTCCTTGCACACGTGCTATAAACGAAGGTGAAGATTTTCGTGCCGGAAGATGGTGGTGGGAAGACAATAGTAAAAAAGAATGCGGTCTACATGCAAAGTAGACTTCAGGTGTTAATTTAATTTGAATGACTCAGCCTATTTTAGGTTGAGTTTTTTGTTTACTTTTACTAGACAAGTTTCAATAATGGAAATAGAACAAATCTTAGATCAAATTTCACCACTTTCCTCGCAGTCTATTCAGTTGATTGCAGATAAAATTCAACTAATTCGATTATCAAAAAACACCACGCTTATTGATGCCGATAAAGTTGAGAAAAAGTTATATTTCATCAAAAAAGGAATTGTTCGTGCGTATACGATAGACGATGGAAAAGAAATTACGTTTTGGTTTGGGAAAGAAGGCGATTTGATTTTATCGATGCGAAGTTATGTCGAAAATAAAATTGGCTACGAAACAATTGAATTAATGGAAGATTGTGAGTTATATGAAATTAAATCTTCTGATTTACAGTTATTTTACGCAACTAATTTAGAGATTGCAAATTGGGGAAGAAAACTTGCTGAAATTGAATTGATAAAAACTGAAGAGCGTTTTGTTTCTAGGCAACTAGGAACGGCGATTGATCGTTATAAAAAATTGTTAGAAGAAAATCCAAGTTTGATTAATCGTGTGCAATTAGGTTATATCGCGTCATATTTAGGAATTTCCCAAGTAACATTAAGTAGGATTCGCGCCGAAATTTAAGCGAATAATTTTTTAACATTTGTAAAAAAATACTATTTTTTTCTAATTCATCTTTGCAGTAAAATATTAACAAAATGAATTGGATTTTATTGATTTTAGGAGGATTATTCGAGATTGGATTTACATCATCTTTAGGAAAAGCCAAAGAAACAACAGGCTCAGAAATGTATATGTGGTACGGTGCTTTTGCAGTGTGTTTGGTCGCAAGTATGGCGTTATTAATCAAAGCAACACAAACTTTACCTTTGGGAACTGCTTATGCTGTTTGGACTGGAATTGGCGCTGTTGGAACAGTTTTAATTGGAATTTTTGTATTCAAAGAACCTGCTAATTTTTGGAGAATATTCTTTATTTTTATATTAATTAGTTCAATTGTAGGATTAAAATTTGTTTCGCATTAATGAACGAAGAAATTACAATAAAAAGAGTTGAAGAAAAACACATTACAGAAGGAAAAGAATATTTCAGCGATTAATTTCTATTTAAAGAATGGTTTCGAAAAATTCGATCAACATATTTTCAGACTTGGTGATGATGAACAAATAGATTATATGATGAGATTGAAATTATAAGATTTATAATATGTCAAAATGTCTTATTAATTCTATATTTTATCAATAATGTGAAGTGGTATTGTTTTTGACATTGTAACAAAAAAATAATAGATATGGACACAAATAGAGATTATACATTCGAAGAAATACCAGATAGCTCTCACAATGAGCAAGATTTTTATGCAAAATTCAAAGAAAGATTAGATGATGTACAAAAATTTCCAACAGATTATTTGTTCAAATTCATTTATCCTTCAAGTGAAGAAACGATGAAAAAAATCAAAGATATTTTTGCAGGAACGAATGCTGAATTTGATTACAAAGCTTCAAAAAATAGAAAATATACATCTATTTCGATTAAACTTTATGTGATTGATGCGGATACAGTAATCAATTATTACAAAGAAGTTTCGAAGATAGAAGGCGTTATTATGTTATAAGAAAAGGTTGCAAATGCAACCTTTTTTTATGTTTTTAAAAAGAGTAGGGGAGGAATCAATTTTTCAATTTTGAAATTAATGTTCCCAGAGTAACCCTCTTTATTATGTTAAATACATAATGTGATTATTTTACTTCTTCGATAAAAATCCAATTGAAATCAATTTTTTAAATTATTAATTTTTTTTTCAACTTGTAAAGGTTTATCAGAACTAAATTTCAGTTTAAACTTCATTTTATAAAATTTTGAAAGTTAATTTTCAAAATTTTGCATTCTCAATTCATTTCATAAAATCAACTTATTTAGAATAGAATTTTTGCTTTATTAAATTTTCTTAGAAAAGTGAATTATTAAAGTTGTTATTAATCAATTTTAAATACTTGTAAATAATTGTAAATACTTACAAATATTTGTAAATGGTTATATTACTGAATGTGAATTTATTGTAATTTTTGTAAAAATTATTTTTAAACGATTAATCAGATAAATTTTTAGTAAAAACTATTTTAATAAGTATAATTGAGCACAAACTTTTGCATCAGATAAAGCTTCATGATGGTTGAGTTGAAGATTAAATCGGCGAGCACAATCGGATAATTTTGTAGGAACAATTCCTTTCTGTTTGAAAATTCTGTATGTACATTCCCACTTTTCGGCAAGGTTAAGTTGAGAGTAATTGAGGCTATAAAACTCCATTGTATTCTTCAAAACAGAACGATCAAACGATTCGTTATGTGCAACAACAAGCTGATTTTGTAAACGATGTTTGATTTCAAAATAGACGTCTTCAAAACTTGGTGCATCAATTGTGTCTTCGGGACGAATTCCATGAACCAAAATATTATGATAATTATATTGATTTTGTGGTGGTTGAATTAACGTGTAATACTCGTCTGTAATCACATTATCTGTCACAGTTACAATTCCAACCGCGCAAGCAGAATTACGATAATTGTTTGCAGTTTCGAAATCGATGGCAACAAAATTTTCCATAATTTATATTTTGTTCGATATAAAATTAATGATATTTTCTTGTTCGAAAGGAGAAAACCAATTGACAGTTTCATCTTTTTTGAACCATGTCATTTGACGTTTTGCAAAACGTCTTGTATTCTTTTTGATTTCTTCTATTGCAAAATCCAATGTAATTTTCTCTTCAAAAAAGTCGAACAATTCTCGATAACCAACAGTTTGCAAAGCATTCAAATCTTTTAAAGGAAATAAATTTTTTGCTTCATTTAATAAACCTTCGTTCTTCATAATATCAACTCGACGATTGATTCGGTCGTACATTTCTTCGCGAGGAAGTTCTAAACCGATTTTAATTATGTTAAATGGACGTTTGTTCAAATCTTGATTTCTGAAGTTAGAGAAAGGTAAACCCGAAGATCTAAAAATTTCTAAAGCACGTGTTACACGCTGTTTATTGAAAATATCAACTTCTTCAAAATACTTTGGATCGACTTCTTGCAATTCTTTTTGCAATTTTTCAATTCCAAATTCAGCAAGCTCATTATTCAAATCTTCTCTAATTTTAGGATTAACATCAGGAAATTCGTCAAAGCCAACTGTGATCGCTTTTTCATATAAACCAGATCCACCAACCATGACGCAAATGTCATTTGTTTTGAAATAATTATTCAAAAAAGCTAAGCCATCACGCTCAAAATCACCAACCGAATATTTTTCGTGAATAGAAATATTTTGAATAAAATGATGCTTCACTTCAGTCAATTCTTCCTCAGAAGGAACAGCAGTTCCTATCTTCATTTCTTTGAAAAATTGACGACTATCACAAGAAATAATTTCGGATTGAAAATGTTTTGCAACTTCTATTGCCAAATTGGTTTTACCAATTGCAGTTGGTCCAACAATAGAAATTAAGGTTTTATTATTTTGAATTTTTTGCATGTTATATGAAATCGAGCGCAAGATACTTCGATATTTTATGAAAAGAAAAAGCTTCTATAAAAAATAGAAGCTTTGTAAATTATATTGATCTTTAATTAATCATTAAAGTGGTAAAGGAAAACCACATCAGCCGTATAAGCAGGTTTCGGATTATCTTTAATTTCTAAATTTGCTTCGATGACAACTTTTGCAATTCCTCTCAAATTTGTAATAGATTTCAATTTTGCAGTTAATCTTACCTCACTATCAACCAAAACAGCTTGTCCAAATCTCAAACTTTCGATTCCGTAATTGATTAACATTTTGATATTACGAACCTCCGCAATTTGATCCCACAAATGAGGAATTAAAGAAAGCGTTAAATAACCATGTGCAATCGTTTTTTTGAAAGGACCTTCGTTAGCCGCTTTTTCTGGATCTGTGTGAATCCATTGATGATCTAAAGTCGCATCAGCAAAGCGATTGATTTGTTCTTGATTTATAATATGCCAGTCAGATTTACCTATTTCTTTACCTTCGAAAGCTTTGTATTCATCGAAATTATTAATAATAACCATTATTCAGGTGTTTTAGTTTTTAGTATTGTATTGCTCAAATCTAATGAATAATCGGCAGATAATAAATTTTATTTATGAGAAAGAGCGCACTTTTTGAATAATCTAAAAACAAAAAATCCGACTGAAAATTCAATCGGATTTGTGATAGCTATTTAATTTATTGTTATTCAATAATTTTTGCATCTTCAATATTTGCATAGGCTCTTTGTGTGTCTTTCCATGCAAGATATTTTATAACTTCTTTGTTGAAATATTTCATTCCAAAAAGTAAAATCCCAAAATCATCTATCAAACCAAAAGGTCCAAATAGCGCTTCTGGAATAAAATCGATTGGAGAAATAATGTATAAAGTTGCTACAAATCCAAGAAATAAATTCATGTTGTCAGGTTTGTAACTTCCTTTTTTGTAATCACCTAACATATTGAAAAAAGCCTTTACTTTTTCAAAAAAAGATTTGTCTTTTTGAGCTGCCATTGCTGCTTCTCCAGCGACTTTAAAGAATTTTGATTTTTTCATTTCACAAAATATGTTTTAAAAACGTATTATGTATTACAAAGTACATGCCAAAACATTTAAATTGATTTTTGTGTCATGTTAAAACTTTATGTTACATTGTTTTACTTGTTTTTCTTTTTCAGTTTAATGATTTTTGCATTCAATATTCTGTCAAGCTTTGGATATCTTTCGCGCATTAATTTTGTGCTGTTAAAAATTTCTTCATCTTCCATTGTTTGTCCAGCGTAACCATCATACAAACTTTCTACAACATTCATTCCGTTCACCACTTTTCCAAAACTTGGAAAACCTACTACATCATTGGAATTGATTGTATCCAAACGATGATTATCTTTCAGATTAATAAACAAATCCAAATCTCTTGAGTTTTTTCCTGCGCGCGCAAAACTCAAAGCTCCTTTACTATTTCCAGCAATAACAGGTTCATCTTCTACAATAAACTTTTTCCATTGATTAGAAACAATTGTGTCTGTATTTCCAAATTGGGCGACAAAATTCGGAACAACACGATAAAAAGTTCCATCTTCGAAAAAATTGTATTTCACCAATTGATAAAAACGATCAACAGCTTTTGGCGATAACTTTCTTTCAACTTCGATATCAATATTTCCTTTTGTTGTTTCAAATCGAGCAACAAAATTTTCTGGCGCTTGTTTTGTTGTCCATTTTTTATGAAAAACCGTTTTGCTAGAAGTACAAGCCGAAAGCGTAATAAGTGTAAATAATGTTAAAGTAATTTGTTTCATGTTTTAATTTTGTGGATTAAACTTAAACAAAAAACGACACTTAGCGTAAGTGTCGTTTCATTATTTTTGCAATTCTTGTTCAATTTTAAAAAACCATTCTGTTTTCTGGTTATAAACTTCCGCTTCGGCAAGCATATAATGTGCTTCTTTGGTTTCTTCATATTTCACGCGATCCATCGTTTCCGGATTGAAAGGTGGTAAAGGTTGCACTTCTGCGCTAAAAGTTTTGGTGTGGCCTTTATATGTAAATGTTTTGGTGATAATTTCTTTTTCCATTGTCTTTTAATCTTTGGTAAAAATACAACTTTTGTAAAGGAGAATTTGCATTCGGAATAATTTAATTTTTAGACTGAATTATTTTTCGATAAATAGTAATTTTGCGGTTATATGATTGCTCAAAATAATTCTAATCAACAACAAGTTTTAGTCGTTTCTTCGTTTGATGAACTTGTACATACAGCTTTTTCTGGGAAAAATAATGCGATAAATTGGCAACGAAATTTGGAAGGTGATTTTGAGGAAATTGTGAATCAATTGATTTTAAAAGATGATATTACTGTTATTTCTATTGATGATTTGAATGATTTAGATTTATCTAAAGAAGGAATTAAAGCGAGAAATATTTTGATCAATGATTTACAACAATTAACTGATTTTGGTGCTTCGCCAACTTTAAATTTACTAAAATGTTACGAACGTGATACTGAATTTGATTTTATTTCAACAGATGTTTATTCATTTCACGTTGATCGTTCGCCAATTCCTACGGATACTTTTTTGTGTACATATTATGGCGCTGCCAGTGATATTGTAGCGAATGAAGATGTCCAACAAAAAATCTTGATTCCTGAAATTAGAGAAAAATTATTCGAATTATATGATGGACATCTTGATGGTTTTGGAGATTTTCTGAAAGAATATTTCTTTGATTTGCATTATCAAATTCGTCCAGGTGTAGAACCAATTAATTTAGGATTAGGAAATCTTTGGCGATTGGCAGTTGATCATCCAGAACAAAAAGTTTTGCCTTGTGTACATCGCGCGCCGAAAGAAAATAAAGATGAATATCGATTATTGTTAATTTGTTAGGAATAAATTATCAAATAATTATTTTATAGTTTTTTAATAAAAATTATATAATTTAGATTCAAAAGGTTAGGTTTTTGAATGAACTCAAGCTTTTATTATTACAATGGTTTCACTAAATTTGCGTATATTTATTGGTGAATAATTATTGTTAATTTAATTTCTATTATTATGAACAAAGAATCAGATATACTAAAATTAGAAGAAGCAGGAGCGTTAAATCGTTTAGCTAAATCTGCATCGCAAGCTGCAATTAGAGTTTCAGAAGCATTAGATTTATCAGTTCAATATGTTCAAGGAAATCGAATCATCGAGAGAAAACCTAATGGAGAAATTAAGGTGATTAAAACAATAGATCGAATAAAAGTTCCAGTTGAATTGAAAAAAGGAGCTAAATTATGTCTAAAATAAAACGTTTACGCGTTTTTGCTGGTCCAAATGGATCTGGAAAGTCTACTTTATTCGATTCAATCTCATCAAAATTTAATGCTGGATATTTTATTAATTCAGATTTGATTGAAAAAGAAATTTCTTTAAAAGGTTTTATTGATTTGGATCGATATGAACTAAAACTTACCGAAAAAGATTTTGAAGATTTTAAAACTGAACCTGCTTCAATTTCATTATTCGAAAAAGCAAATAATGAAGGAAAAGCAATTGATGTGCAGTTTCGAAATAATGTTTTGGTTGATAAATCTAAGTCTACACATAGTTACGAAGCGTCTTTTATTACTTCATTTATTCGAAAACACTTATTGATTAAAGGTAAATCTTATTCATTTGAAACGGTAATGAGTCATCCTTCTAAAATTGATGAAATAGTGGATGCTAAAAATCGTGGTTTCAAAACATATATGTATTTTGTCTGTATTGAAGATCCTTTGATTAATATTTCTCGAATTGAAAATAGAGTAGAAAAAGGTGGTCACGCTGTACCAGATGAAAAGGTGATTAAACGATATCATTCTACTTTAATGAATTTATTTCCAGCTTTAAAAATTGTAGATAAAGGCTATATTTTTGATAATTCAACTCAAGAAATGAGATTATTTGCACAAGTTAAGAGAAATGAACTTGAAATAGTTTCGGATAAAGTTCCAAATTGGTTTATAAAACAACTGCAATAAAAATTTTATCTTTGTAATTATAATGGTACAAATGGACGAATTCCAATTTAAAACGCCATTTATTACAAAGATTACATCAAATACTATGGATTTACAAGATCAATTAAAAAATCTTTTTCCTGATCATATACCTGAGCCAGAAGAAGTATCAAATGAAGAACAACATGAGTTATGGATTCAGAAAGAACCATTGATTTGTAAGTTTGAGAAACGAAAAGGGAAAATAAATACAATTATAGAAGGTTACGAAGGAGAAACAGAAGATTTCAAACTTTTAGCAAAAGAAATTAAGCAATTTTTGGGTGTTGGAGGTAGTTTTAAAGACGAACAAATCATCATTCAAGGAGATTATCGCGATAAGATTATGGCTTTCCTGAAAGATAAAGGATTTAAAGTGAAAAGAGTAGGTGGTTAATAATTTCTTTACAATTATTACTGATAAAAATTGTATATTGTTCTCTTATTTTTAATTATAAAATCATGAGTAAAGCAGCATCAGAATTAGTTTTAAATGCAGACGGAAGTGTTTACCATTGTAATATAAGACCAGAGCATTTAGCAGATACTATTATAACTGTTGGTGATCCAAATCGTGTCGAAAAAGTTTCAAGACATTTTGATACAATCGAGCAGACAGCAAGCAAAAGAGAAATTGTGACGCATACAGGAACGTTGAATGGTAAACGTTTAACAGTTATTTCGACTGGTATGGGAACGGATAATATTGATATTGTTTTATCTGAGTTAGACGCTTTGGCTAACATCGATTTGGAAACTGGTGAGATCAAAAAAGATTTCAGAAAATTATCATTTGTTCGTATGGGAACTTCTGGAGCTTTGCAAGCGGATATTCCTGTTGATAGTTTCGTTATTGGTTCTCACGGTTTAGGTTTAGATGGACTTTTGCATTATTATGTTGGGAGTGAAGCGGTGATGAATAAAGAGGTAGAAGATGCTTTTATTAAACATGTTGATTGGTCGCCGAATAAAGCGCGTCCATATTTAGTAAAAGGATCTGATTTGTTATTAGATAAATTAGCTTCTGAAAAAACAATTCAAGGAGTAACAGCTACAGCTTGTGGTTTTTACGGACCTCAGGGACGTTATTTGAGATTGCAACCAAATCCAGCTGATATTAATGAGCGTTTAACAACTTTTAATTACGAAGGTTTAAGAATCTCTAATTTTGAGATGGAAACTTCTGCAATTTATGGATTATCAGCAATGATGGGACATGAAGCATTGTCGATAAATGCAATTGTTGCAAATAGAATTTTAGGTGAATTTAGTGCTGATTCTTACAAAGCAGTTGATGCAATGATTGAATATTCGTTAGAAAGATTAACAAAATAATTTCGGAATCATATAAAACAAAAGCTCGAGAATTTTCTCGAGCTTTTTTGATTTTATATAATTTAAGAATTTTAATTCAAATTCATTAATTCTTTTGCTTGATTGATTGCTGCATCTGTCAATTCTGAACCAGAAATCATTTGTGCAATTTCTTCTAAACGTTGTTGTTGAGATAATTCAATAACGTTTGTTTGCGTTGTTTCGTTTACGACTTCTTTGTAAACTTTTAGCTGATAATTTCCTTTTGAAGCGACTTGTGGCAAATGCGTAATCACTAAAAGCTGCATATTTTCTGCCATTGTTTGCATTACTTTTCCTGTTTCATTTGCAACTTTTCCAGAAATTCCTGTATCTATTTCATCTAAAATCAACGTTGGTAAATGTTGATGAGTTGCCAATAATTTTTTAATCGCTAACATCAATCGAGACCGTTCTCCACCAGAAACAGATTTTTCAAAAATACGCGGTTCCATTCCTTTATTTGCTGAGAATAGAAACAAAACTTCATCTTTTCCAGTTGCTGTAAAATCTGTTGTTTCGTTTAATTGAATGGTTAATTGAGAATTTTCCATTCCCAATTGTGACAACGTATTCAAGATATTTTTTCGGATAATTTCGATAGAAGAAATTCTATTTTTTCTAATTTTAATTACTTGTTTTTCAAGTTTTTCTGAAATTGAATTCAATTCTTTATTTAAGTGAATAATTAAATCACTCAAATTATCAAAACCAGAAGTTTGACTTTCTAATTCGTCACGTTTTGCAATTAATTCTTCAACAGAAATCACATTATGTTTACGCAATAATTTATGAATCAAATCGTAACGATCTGTAATTTCTTGTAATCTTTCAGGATTAATTTCAGTCGAATCTATCAAACTACTCATTTCACCAGAAATATCTTGCAATTCTATTTTAGAAGAAATTAATCGTTCGTAAATAGAATTGTATTGCGAATTATAATCCGAAATTTTATTCAATTTATTGCTTGCTTCATTCAATTGAGAAATGATTCCCATCTCTGGATGTTCCAAAAATTGGTAAGTTTCATTCAAAGTCGAAATAATTTCTTCTACGTTTGACAAAGATTTTATCTCGATTTCCAATTCCTCTAATTCTTCATTTTTTAGCGAAGCATTGTTCAATTCTTCCCACAAATGCAATTTATACTCTAAATCTTGTGATTGATTTTCTAATGAATTTTGAGCGTCTTTTATCTTTTTCTTTGTTGAAATATAATGGTTAAAATCCTTCTTATATTCTTTCAACAAGTCTTTATTTTCTCCATAAATATCCAACATCGAAAGTTGAAAATCAGCTTCAAAAATTTTAGGTGTATTAAATTGAGAATGAATATCAATCAATAATTCTGATAATTCTTGTAAAATAGAGACTTTAACAGGCGTATCATTGATAAAAGCACGCGATTTCCCAGAAGGTAATAATTCTCTTCTCAAAATAGATTCGTCTTCATAATCTAAATCATTCTCTTCGAAAAAATCATTTAATTCAAGATTTTTAATCTCAAAAACAGCTTCGATAATACATTTTTCATCAACATTTTTCAAGGCTTTTAAATCGGCACGTTCGCCTAAAACTAATTTTAAAGCACCTAACAAAATCGATTTTCCAGCACCAGTTTCACCGGTAATTGTGGTCATACCTTGATGAAAATCAATCTCCAATTGATCGATAATGGCGAAATTATTAACGCGAAGAGTTTTTAACATTTACTTTTTCAATTTATTCCAATAATTGTCGTTGTATTTTGGCGCGATTGAATTTAAAATTCCTTTCAGTTTCTCGATATTCACCGTAGAAACCTGTCCGCCTGAAAATACTTGACTAATTTCGCTATTTTTTGCTGTTAAGAAAAGTTCTAAAGGATAAAATTGAGAATAATTTCCTCTTTGGTAAAATTCTAACTGCAATAGAGTATTTCCAATAGCATTTTTACCACGAACTTCGTTCTCAGACATAATGTCTAAGCCGTTTCTATGATATTGATAGATGATATTTCGAAGTGTTGAATTATCCGATTTTAAAATATTGTTAATTAAGGCTGTACGCGATTTTATTCCATCTAATTCGCTCCAACCAGAGAAATTATTGTTCGCTTGACCGAAATCTGCAATTTTCTTCGCCATTTTGAAATACTCTGTTCCGCCTTCTTTCGCAAATGTATCTGCATCATATCCCAAAACTAAATAAATGTAATACGTCAATACATCTGTCAAATTTTTTCCACTGAATTTTCGATCATTGAAAATTAACTCTTCAGATTCTTGGTATTGAAACGTAAAATTATCGTCAGATAAATTAAGAACAGGCGTATAGTACGTTGAGTTAAAAACAGGACGACGAGATTGTACCAAAATAGTACCTTTCATTCTGTTTCCCTCACGTTCCGTTACATTGATGACGAAACTAGCTTCAATTCTTTCGTATGTTTTTAAACGATCATTTGTCCATTTTGTTGAATTAATAAACGTTTTTAATGATCTTTCTAAAGTTTGATAAACCTGTGTATTAGATCCCTGAACCTGAGAATAATCGACTTTTACATCTGCAATAATATTTTGCGAGAAAGCCGAAATAGCTAAACACGACGAAAAGAAAATTGAGGCTAATTTCTTCATAATAAATTTTATAACTTATTTAAAATGACATTCAAAATATCTTTTGCAACATCTGTTTTTGATTTTGCATCAAATTGTTGCATCGATAAATCTTTATCAATAATTGTAATTTTGTTTGTATTCTTCTGAAAACCAGCTTCTTTATCTTGCATCGAATTAAGAACAATAAAATCAAGATTCTTTTTGGCTAATTTTTTCTTTGCATATTCTTCTTCGTTATTCGTCTCTAATGCAAAACCAACCAATAATTGATGTGTTTTGATTTCGCCTAACGATTTTAGAATATCAGGATTTTTCACCAATTCGATAATTAAATTATCATCGTTTTCTTTCTTAATTTTATGCTCAGCCATTTTTTTTGGACGATAATCTGCAACAGCCGCTGACATTACCACAGCATCAGCATCAGCAAAATTAGCGTGCATCGCTTCGTACATATCACGAGCAGAAACAACATTTATTCGATCGATAGGAAAACCTGTAACAGATTCGTGACTTGGACCACTAACCAAGGTAACTTTTGCACCCAAATTAGCAGCAGCTTTTGCAATCTCGAATCCCATTTTTCCCGAAGAATAATTACCTATAAAACGAACAGGATCTAAGTTTTCGTATGTAGGACCAGCAGAAACTACTACTTTTTTTCCGTGAAGTGGGAGAGTAGCTTCGATTGTACTTTCCAAAAACGCAATAATGTTTTCAGGTTCAGCCATTCTACCTTCTCCAATTAATCCACTTGCTAATTCTCCAGCTTCAGCAGGAATACAAATATTTCCGAAAGATTCTAATTTAGCAATATTTTCTAAAGTTGATGGATGTTTGTACATATCCAAATCCATTGCTGGAGCAAAATATACAGGACATTTAGCCGAAAGATAAGTTGCTAGAACTAAATTATCACATGTTCCATCTGCCATATGTGACAACGTATTTGCTGTGCAAGGTGCAATAATCATATAATCTGCCCAAAGAGCATATTCCACATGATTATTCCAATCCCCTTTATCACCGAAAAATTCCCATTCGACAGGATTTTTAGAAAGTGTGGAAAGTGTAAGTGGAGTAACGAAGTTTTGAGCTTCTGGCGTCATAATAACTTTAACATCAGCTCCTTTTTTGATTAGCCCTCTAACAAGAAAAGCGGCTTTGTAGGCCGCTATTCCGGCAGAAACTGCCAAAAGAATTTTTTTACTATGTAAAACAGACATTATTTATCCTCATTTGGATTTCTGTAATATACGTCATTGTCTAACCATTCCTTAACCGCAATAGAAGTCGGTTTAGGTAATCTTTCGTAGAATTTTGAAACTTCGATTTGCTCTCTATTTTCAAAAACTTCTTCTAAAGAATCTGTATGTGCAGCAAACTCATCCAATTTCTGAATTAATTCAGTTTTCATTTCTTGGTTGATTTGTTCTGCTCTTTTACCCATAATTACAATCGATTCGTATAAGTTTCCTGTTTTCTCATCGATTTTATTACGATCATAAGTTTGTGTTGTTGGTGCTGCACCGATATCCTTGAAATTCATAATGAAAGAATTTTATATATTTTACTATTATTTATTATTTTGCTCTTTGCTTAATTCAGCTTGATCAGCTTCAAATTTCTTTTTAGCTACTTCTATATCAGCTAATTGTTTTTTAGTCTCAACCATATCTTTGTCGATTTTCTCCATCAATTTATCAGCTTCTGCTTTAAATTTTGTTTGCGGATAATATCTTGTTAACAAAAGATATTGCGTTCTGGCATCTTGTAAACGTAAATCTTTGTTCTCGATACGAGAGAAATTTAACGCCAATTCTGTTTTAGAACGTAATGAATACATCATTGCTTCTTCACGAAATTTAGAATCTGGATATTCATCAACCATATTGTCAAAAGAAACTCCAGCAGCCTTATATTTCATTGTTTTGTAATAAACTTTAGAAATTTCGAAAGACTTTAATTCTAATTTTTGTCTAAGTTCTGTAATATAATTATTCGCTTCTGCAACGTGTGCTGATTCTGGATACGAATTGATAAATCCTTGTAACTCACTGATTGCTGTATATGTACTTGTTTGATCCAAGTCATATTTTGGCGAATCTTTGTAATAAGAAAATGCAGATTTGAACAACGCTTCTTCTGCGCGGCTATCCATAGGATAAGCTCCTGCAAAGCTTTTGAATTGATGTCCTGCTAAACGGAAACTTTTTTCGTTAAAGTTACCTTGTGCCATATTATAGGCAATGTCCGCAGATTTTTCTGTTCCTACAAATGATGTAGAAATTTTTTCATACAATTCGTTTGCCAAATCATATTTACCATCTTGATACAATTGTGTAGCCAATGTAAAGATTTCGTCTTTATCCGTACTTTTCATCGCTTTGTTATAGGTCTTGTTACAAGACACTAAAGAAGCGCCAATTAAAACTACTAAGCTTAGTTTTTTAAACATTCTGCAAATTTAATAAAATTTGAGGACTAAAGTATAAAATATTTTTTTCTTATCCTCTTAATAAAATCTCAAAGTTTTGATTTATTCCGCTGTTGTGTCTGTATTTAATGTAACTATATCACGATCAAATAGATATAAACCTCCTTTGTCAGATCCAATCATTTCTAGCTTATCTAAGATATTTCTTGCTAATTTTTCTTCTTCAATTTGCTCAGAAACATACCATTGCAAGAAATTGTGAGTTGAATAATCTCTTTCTTCTAATGTTAAGCCTACAATTTCGTTAATTGATTCAGAAACAAAGCATTCGTGGTTTAAAATTGCAGTAAAAACTTCTTTCAATGTTGTGAAATCTTGTTTTGGTTCTTCAATTTGTGGAACAAACGCTTTTCCGCCTCTTTCGTTAATAAATTTAATTAATTTTAACATATGCATACGTTCTTCGTCTGCATGCGAGTACAAGAAATTTGCAGTTCCTTCTAAACCTTTCACTTCAGCCCAAGAAGCCATAGCTAAATATAATTGAGAAGAATCTCCTTCTAATTTGATTTGTTTGTTTAATGCGTCTAATATTGTATCTTTTATCATAGCTTTATTTTTTTAGATGTTTGATAATAATTGGTTAATTTTTGTTGTCAAATTAGCTGATGCTGGAACTAAAGGTAATCTTGTAAATGGTTTACAAACTCCTTTTTTATCTAAAACAGCTTTTATTCCGCAAGGATTTCCTTCCTCGAAGATAGCACGTGTAATTTCTACAACTTTGTAATGACCTTCGTAAGCAGCAACAACTTCTTTGTTGATTGCTTTGCGAATCATATCTGTAAAAATAGTTGGAACGCCTTGTCCAATAACAGAAATAACACCAGAACCTCCAGCTAAAGTCATTGGAACAGCGAATTCATCATCACCAGAAATAATATTGAAATCTTCGCGTGTATTTTTACGGATAATATCTGTTGATTGTAAGAAATCTGGTGAAGCTTCTTTAATCGCAACAATATTTTTGAATTCATTTGCTAAACGAATTGTTGTATCTGCTGAGATATTAGAACCCGTTCTACCAGGAACATTATACAAAATAATGTTGGCATCTGTACTTTCTGCAATCGCTTTATAATGTTGGTAAATCCCTTCTTGATTTGGTTTATTATAATAAGGAGAAACTGTAAGAACTGCGATATAATCACTTAAATCTGTTTCTTGATATTCATTAATAACTTCTGCCGTATTGTTACCTCCAATACCCAAAACCATCGGAACACGATTAGCATTCGCCTTCTTTATTGTTTCGATTACCTGTTTCTTTTCATCCTTTGTAAGTGTTGCTGCTTCTGCAGTAGTTCCTAAAATAACTAAATACTCAACACCGCCATCGATACTATAGTTTACTAAATTTTCTAATGCAGCATAATCTACGGTACCATCTTGTTGAAAAGGCGTAACCAAAGCAACTCCTGTCCCAATTAATTGTTTCATCTTCTATAAATGTTATTAAATCTAATACTAAGTTAAAATTCGGAATTATATCTTGAATAATCAAATAATAGTGTTAATCTATAATTGGTCTTAGATAAAATCCAAAATCTTTCAAAAATAGCGATTAATTTATAGGAATAAAATTAATTTAAGCCAATGTTTTATGATTTTACTTATAAAAAAAAGCCACTCAAAACGAGTGGCTCATATTATTTCTAACTTTAGATTAGTTAAATGTATATTTAAATCCTAAAGAAAAACGACCAGCTTCAAAATCTGAATCATTTGATAATCTCCAATCAGGCTTCCAATCAAAATGTAAAGCCAATGGAGCAGAAGGAATTTTGTATTCTAAACCAGCTTGCGGACGAATTGCAAAATAAGTTTTGTCCTCAAATTTACCTCCATCTACAAAAGATAATTGAGGTCCAACACCAACATACCATCCTAATCCATTTCACCAGAAAAAGGTTGATTATACGTATAATCTGCACCTAAAACAGTAATGTTATCTCCAAACATCACCTGTACGTTACCCGCATTTTTACCATCAAAAGAGTGCTTGAATTGTGGACCTACGAGTGTCTCTCCGTCTCCTAAATCTACAACAACACCTAAAGCATTTTTATAGTTTTGAGCATTTACTTGAGAAATTCCTAATGCCATTACAGCTACTAATAATACTTTTTTCATTTTTATCAAATTTTCAGTTTTAACTTTGTTATGCCAAGAATTTTACAAAAAGCGTGCAAATGTTATCTTAATGTTAAGTTTTAACATAAGTATTGTTGTTTGGTTTCGGATATAACCCTTTATATCAGTAATATAATCGATTAATTTAAAATCATTCTAAAGTTTAAACTTTTACATCATTTTCTTAAAAAAGTTAATTTTGTAGAAACAAAATAATAATGATTAAAACTGTAATTTTCGATATGGACGGCGTAATCGTCGATACAGAACCAGTACATAAATATGCTTATTTCGAACATTATAAAGAACTAAATATTCCGGTTACGGAAGAATTATTTGCCACATTTACAGGACAATCGACAAAAAATGTTTATCAAATCTTGAAAGATAAATTCAATTTGAAAGATGAAGTGAACGATTTGGTTTTGAGAAAACGTACAATTTTTAATGAAGCTTTTGATACAAAACCAGATTTATATTTGATTGATGGTGTTGAGAGGTTGATTAGAGATTTATACAATAATGGAATTGAATTGATTTTGGCGTCCTCTGCTTCAAAATCGACAATTGATCGAGTTTTTAATCGTTTTGAGTTGAATCAATATTTTACGCATAAAGTTTCTGGCGAAAACTTTCCGAAATCAAAACCAGATCCAGCCATTTTTCTGCATGCCGCTGATTTAGCAAAGTCCGAACATAGCGAATGTATTGTTATCGAAGATAGTAAAAATGGAGTAGAAGCGGCTTTACGAGCAAGTTTGTATTGTTTGGGTTACAAAAGTGTAAATTCGAAACAACAAGATATTTCAAAAGCAAATTGTATTGTTGATGATTTTAATGCGATTGATGCGAATTTTATCAAAGAATTAAATTAACAATTTAAGATTAATCAATAATTCTAAATTGTTTCATTAAGAAAATGGCATTCATCATTTTGGTTGTGCCTTTTCTTAATTTATAATCTGAATAATAATTGTTGTCCACGTTTTTTAATTCGAAACAATAATTAATAATATGATCCGGATTTTCACTTTCCATTTTCGTTAATTCCAAATCATGTGTCGCAATAAAACCAATCAATTTTGTGGGAGATTTGATTAATTTTTCTAATAATTTCTGCGAACCAATTAATTTATCTTCCGAATTTGTTCCTTTTAAAATTTCATCTAAAATGATGATTTGTGGTTGATTATTTTCTAAACGTTCAATTAATATTTTCAATTTGTTAATCTCATTTTTGAAATAAGAATCGCCAGATGACAGATTATCAACCGTTCTGATACTTGTAAATAAATCCATTGGGTAAAATGACATTTTTTCTGCACTCACTTTTGCGCCATTCATCGCTAAAACCAAATTTGTTCCAACTGTTCTCAAAAAAGTACTTTTTCCAGCCATATTTGCACCTGTAATAATCGCAATATTGTTTGGACGATTGGTTTCCAAATCATTTTTCACAACTATTTTTTCATCTAATAAAGGATGAAAACCATTGATAATTTTTAATTCATACGGTTCTTCTACGATTTCGGGAAATGTAAATGAAGTATGTTTATCGTTGAATAGTGCAAATGAAACGAAGGCTTCTAATTTGGCTAATTCATCTAACCAAGGTTTGATTTGATGAACCGTTTTTTGAATTTCATTTTCAAATTTGATCGAATAATGTAATCGCCACAAGAAAAATGTATTCAACACAAAGCCTACAAGTGGGAAATTTGCTGCATCTAAAGTTTCTTTTGTTGAAGAAATTGTCTTGATTAAATCCGATGATTTGAAAGGATGTACAAACTTATTTTTAATTTCAGCGTTTAGTTTTGACTCAAATTTTTCCTCTTCAATATGTCGAAAAACTTCATATAAATTATCCAATTCATCTGCTTTCATTGTCGTGTACGCCGCAATTCGTCGAAGTTGTTGCTTATAAAACATGGAAATTGCATTCGGAATAATAACTGCACCCAAAATCCAATAAAAAACAATTTCTTTCGGAAAACCAATAATTGCTAAAGCGGTAAAGCACAAAATATTCAGAACAGAAATGATGATTGGAAGTAATTTTATTGAATCAGTATTAAATACACGATTTTCGAACACAAAAATTGAAGATTGATTCATGTTTAATCGCTTTGTAAATGTCAAAAATGTCACTATCCAATTTCTTTTTTCAGCCAATTCTGTAAATGCATTTTGTCTATCAATAATTTCTGATTTGTCTAAAATCAAATTCGATAAAAAATGTTTCAACTGTAAATTTCCAATTCGAGTTTGCGTTTTATTGATCCGATTGAAGATTGAATTTCCTTCCAAAATATCTAAATCTTTGTTGTAAACATTATTGAACTGAGAATTATCTTCAACAAATGGATCGATAGAATCATCAGATTTTATTTGATTAATAATTTCTAAAGCTTGAATTGAATAATTGAGTTCCGAAGAAATTTTAGAAGTTTTAACCACTAAAACGATGAAAACTATAAATAAAATAGAAGAAATAATCAAATATAAATTGTTGCTCGACGTGACGTAAAGCAATAAAAATACAACCGAAATAATAAATGTAACAAGCCTGATATTGCTGATTTTATTCTTTTTTGACTTTAAAAGATTAAAATCATTTTGTAGTTTTTCTTCAATTTTCAGATAGTTTTCCATTCTTAATTTTATTTCTGATTAAAGGTAGTGGTATAAATAATAAAAGAGCGAAATTTCGCTCTTTTAAATTGTTGTTTATATAATTGTGTGAATTACAACACTTTTATTTCGAATACTTTTTCATCATTCAAATAACCTTCTAACGTATCTTTTGAATTGATTTTAGAAACTCCCGCTGGCGTTCCAGTAAAAATTAAATCGCCTTTTTTCAAGGTAAAATATTTAGAACATTCCGCAATTAACGTATTGATATGAAAAATCATATCTTTTGAATTTCCTGTTTGTACATTTTCTCCATTTCGATCTAATTTGAATGTAAGATTTTCTAAATCAAAATTTTCTTTTGGATGAAAATCAGAAGCAAATGCAGAACCATCAAAAGCTTTCGCAATTTCCCAAGGAAAACGCTTTTCTTTCAATTCTTGTTGTACATCGCGCGCTGTAAAATCAATTCCTAAACCGATTTCTGAAAAATAACGATCTGCAAATTGAGGTTGAATCATTTTTCCAACTCGATCAATTTTAATTACAATTTCCGTTTCAAAATGAACTTCTTTCGTAAAACTTGGAATAACAAAAGGAAAACCCTTTCTTAAAATGGCCGAATCTGGTTTCATAAAAAACATAGGCGATTCTGGAATTGGATTATCTAATTCTTTTGCATGTTCGACGTAATTTCGTCCGACACAAATAATTTTCATCGCTTAAAAACCGTTTTGTAATTTGATTCGAGTAAAAACTTTCTTTGTATATAAAGGAAAATCGGCATTCTGAATCCACGCATAATAACCTGGATCTTTCGCAAAGATATCCGTCACAACTTGTCCTTTATACTTGCCAAACGAAATAATTTCTTGGTCTTTATCATTGTACTGAATAAATCCAGCTAAATCAGCCGTTTTGCGTTGAGAAGAAAATTCGCTCAAAAATTTATTGTCATTTTCAAGCTCGTCATATTTCTCGATTTGCGCCATCAAAACTTCGTAAGTCGCAATTGTATCAGCTTCCGCAGAATGTGCATCAATCAAATCTTTATCGCAATAATACTTATAAGCAGCGCTTAAATTGCGAGGTTCCATTTTATGATAAATCACTTGCACATCAATTGGACGATGTTTTGATAAATCAAAATCAAAACCATTACGTAATAATTCTTCTGCTAAAAGTGGAATATCAAAACGATTTGAATTATATCCTGCCAAATCAGAATCTTTAATCATTTCCATAATCGCAGGGGCAAGTTCTTTGAAAGAAGGCGCATCGGCAACATCTTCGTCAGAAACTCCGTGGATTAAAGTTGTTTCTGGTGGAATTGGAATTCCAGGATTAACTTTCCAAGTTTTTACTTCTTTTGAACCGTCTGTCAAAGCTTTCACGATAGAGATTTCAACAATACGGTCTTTTGAAACATTAGTTCCAGTTGTTTCTAAATCAAAGAAACAGATATTTTTAGTTAATTTCATTTTGTAATTTCTTTTCTAAAAATGATTGAGATAAGGATGTACAATAAGATGATTAGCGGAATTGCAGCAACTTGCAACCAAGCCACTAAACCTAATGTAATGATTAAGAAAATATATTTATAATAATTTTCTGCCCAACTCAATCCTTTAAATTTTAAGGCAAATAATGGTAAATCGACAATTAATAAAACACTAAATACAATAGAAACGGCAATTAATAAATACGGATCAACAGATGGATTTATAATTTGTCCATTATTGTAATAGATAGAAAATAATGAGAAAATAAATAAGGTATTTGATGGTGTTGCCAAACCTTTGAAATACGTTGCTTGATCTTCATCTAAATTAAATTTGGCTAATCGTAACGCCGAAAAAGCAGGAACTAAAAAAGCAAATAATGAAATTGCAGCAATTTTTAAATTCTCATTTTCATAAATAAAATCAGTTGAAAAATGATTAAACATCGAAAATAACATCAATCCTGGTACAACACCAAACGAAATACAATCTGCCAAAGAATCCAATTCTTTTCCAATCGGGCTACCAATATTCATTAGTCGTGCAACCATTCCGTCCAAAAAATCAGCAACTAATGAAATCAACATCAAAACCATCACAATTGTAACTGTGGTAGTTGTGATTTGAGCATTGCTCGAAATCATGAAAATGGCTGATAATACACCACATGAAAGATTAAGTAGTGTTAGAAAATTTGGAATTGTAAATAATTTCATAAATGAATTTTTCATCACAAAAGTACAAACAAAAATTAATCTGAATCCTTTTTAAACACAATAAAACCACTATTTTTGAGTTTTTATATTCGTAATTCATCAATTTTGAAAAAGACATTCCTTATATTATCTGTTCTAGCAAGTCAATTTGCTTTTTCTCAAACCACACGCAAATATTCGAACGAGTTTTTGAATATTGGTGCAGATGCGCGCTCGTTTGCAATGGGTAATGCGGTTGTGGCGAATATTGGAAATGCTAATGCGGCTTATTGGAATCCTGCTGGATTAACGGAAATTACCTATGATTGGGAAGCTGCAGCAATGCATGCTGAATATTTTCAGTCGATTGCGAAATTTGATTATGCAGCGGTTGCAATTCCGTTGAGAGAAAGTAATTCTACGATTGCATTTTCGTTTACACGTTTTGGTGTTGATGATATTTTGAATACAACAGAATTAATTGATAATCAAGGAAATATTAATTACGATAAAATCTCTAAATTTTCTACAGCAGACTATGCTTTAACAATGTCTTATGCGGGAAATGTCTTTAATAATAAAGATATTCAGTTTGGTGCAAATGCTAAAATCGTTTATCGACATATTGGGAAATTTGCGCAAGGATTTGGTTTCGGTTTAGATCTTGGTTTGCAATATCGTACCGATAATAAAATGTATTTTGGTTTGATGGCGCGCGATATTACAACAACTTTCAATGCGTGGAGTATCAATAAACAAAAGGTAAAAGAAATCACGATTGACGAACCAAATAATGAAGGTGAGCCAACAATTTTGAATGATTTACCTGGAGAGAATATCGAATTAACAATGCCTAAATTGCAATTTGGAGTTGGAAAGCGTTTTGATTTTAATGAACGAGTTTCGTTATTGGGAGAGGTTGATATAAATATCGAATTTCAACAAACGAATGCCGCAATTTCTGGAAAAGGATTTTCGATTTCGCCACAAGTTGGTCTTGAATTAGGTTATGATGACATGGTTTTTGTACGTGGAGGATTGAACAATTTACAGAAGATTTCGCAATTTGATGGAAAAGATAAAACTCAAATTCAGCCAAATGTTGGGGTAGGTTTCAAATACAAAGGAATCTCGATTGATTATGCTTTGACAAACTTTGGAGACAGCGGTTTGGGATTGTATTCTAACATTTTCTCAGTCCGTTTCGAGATGGATAAATGGAGATAAATAAGTTTTACCCATAATTATATTGATAGGTATATTTTTCTGAATATTGATATTTTATACTCTGTCAAGTGTTTCCAAAAGCGTTTGGGCTTTGTAACATCGAATTTTTCCTTGTTTCAATTGTTGTCCAATTAAAATAAGACTCCCATAAAACATTATATTTTGGATCAGTCTTCGCAAAAAATAAATCTTAATAATCTTCTCAAAACGAATAAATATCGCTGAAAAAAGTTTAACAAAAAAATTAATCATATTCTAAATTGATTAAAAGTTCAGTCTTTAATCGGCTGATAAAATTACAATCTAATTCAGCAAGAAGAATATCAATTAATTGAGACAAAAAATCGCGGTGAATATAGTTAAATAAAAAGGTTTTTTCATTGGTCATAAAATAGAAATCAAAATGACTAAAATAACCTGAAATTGATTTAATCTCTAATGTTGGAAGTTCTTCGGGTTGAAAAAAATCACTTAATTTTGCACGATAATCATGTATTTTTTTGATAGAATTTGAATTAATATCAACATATTCCAAATTTAAATCTTCAATTTCATCTGAATAAAATTGAATCAAAAATTCATTTTTAGGATAATCATTTATGTACAAATTGAAACGATTATCTTTTTGGTATAACTGAAAAAGTCGATTAAATTCTTGCACATTATTGATCATAATAGATGAAGTTAAATGATTGATTTGAATAAATTTAATGACATTTAGTTAAATAATCAAATAAAAAAGAGCCAAATTAGCTTGGCTCTTGTATTTTTAGTAACGTACTGTTCTTGTTGTATTTGAAATTGGTTGATCGATATCTTTGACGAATTGTGTTCGTTTGACCCAATTTTTATGATTATCATATTGATATTTAATCGTGGAAATATTCTTTACTTTTCCTGCTTCATCAATCACAGTTTCTTCAATAATATTATTGTTTTCATCAAATTTGCGAATATATTTATTGACTTGTTTATTGTCTTTGTCCACATAATTTTCCTCTATAGGATTGCCTTTCGCGTCGTTTTTATAATTCAACGTATAATTTCCTTGGTTATATTTCACCAATGTTTTGACTAAAAATCCATTTTGATATTGAAACGTTTTTTCGATAAAAACATCAGAATCTTCCAATAAATTAGTTTCTCTTTCGTAAGTTACATTCTGATTTTGGTCTAATTTGTATTCAGTTTTAGAAACATTGACATCATTTTCGCTTTTCGTGACAATGTAACCGTCTGTTGTATATTCATAATCAAAATTGAAAACTAAACTTTCGTCATTGTTTTTCATTTCTCTCGAAATCAATTTATTCGATTCATTATAATTAAATATTTCAGCAAAAGTTTTATTTCCAGCTTCATCAAAATAATCACGTTTTGTCGGATTACCATCTTTATTATACGTTGATTTTGTGTAATATTCCGTTTCATAACCTTCAATAAACTTCATGCGAATACGTGCTTTTTGCATCGATTCTTCGATAAAAGTTGGATTACCTAAAACATCATTTTGTTGTAATTCAGATTTTTGAGCAAATGCAAATCCTGAAAATAATATCGTAATTAAAGCAATGTTTTTTAACATATGTTGTATTTTTTTATTCTTGAATAGAAAGATTAACCAAAATTAATCCAAAAATGTAGATTTCTTGATCTATTTAAAGGTGAACGTAAAAACTAGAACTTATATTTGAAAAAAAAATAAAAAAATGAGCACAAAATTTAAACTTTTAGGAAATCAACCTGCATTTATCGATTTATCATTGTTATTAGTACGTTTAGCTGCTGGTGGATTTATGTTTACACACGGATTCGGAAAATTGCAAAAATTAGTCAATGGAAATTTTGAATTTGGTGATCCAATTGGACTTGGACCAGAAATATCTTTGGGATTAACGGTTTTTGCGGAAATACTTTGTGCTTCTTTAGTTTTGGTCGGATTATTTACTCGTTTAGCCGTTATTCCACTTATCATTACAATGTTAGTTGCTGTATTTATCGTGCATGCAGATCATGATTTTGGTAAAAAAGAATTGGGATTATTCTACTTAATCAATTATTTAGTTATATTTTTATCAGGCGCAGGAAAATATTCTTTAGACAAATTGATCCTTAAAAAATGATAAAAACATTAACCTATAGCTTATTGATTTGTTCTTCTGCATTATTTGCTCAATCAAAAAATATGAAAAACATTGTTTATACGCCATTAACAAAGGCAGAAACGACATTAATAAAAGAAAAGAATTCCTATGATCCTTTTCGTGTTTTATTAACGACTTCGGATGCAGATACAAAAATCTTAAAATCAATTTCTATTGATATTGATCCAAAAGATCCGTTAATCAAATTATTGGCCGATCGTATGTATGCGACTGTACAAGATGAGGCGAGTAAAGGTGTTGGAATTGCTGCTCCGCAAATTGGGATTAATCGCAACGCGGTTTGGGTGCAACGTTTTGATAAAGAAGGTGAACCTTTTGAGTTTATTATCAATCCAAAAATTACTTGGTATTCGGACATTGTTCGTCACGGTCGCGAAGGTTGTTTGTCTATTCCTGATATTTTCGGAAAAGTGTATAGAAGCTTGGTTCTTCGATTAGAATATTATGATTTGGATGGAAATTTTCATGATGAAACAGTAGAAGGTTTTACTGCGGTTATTTTTCAACACGAATACGATCATTTAACAGGAACGTTATTTACAGATCGTATGAAAGAACAAGAAAAACTAAATTATGTGAAAGCAGAAGTAATGAACGATGTTTTTTACTTGAAAAAGACTAGTTCTTTTACAGATGACGACGATGATGAAGATTAAAAATTTCTTAAAACCTAGAAATTATTATGCTTGGCATAGTTTTTAGTTTAATTTTGCAAAAACTTATTTAGAAAATTGTTAGCATACACTACATATAATCATCCAACGAGCACAGAATGGGTGACTTTTGTTCATGGAGCAGGAGGAAGTTCTACGATTTGGTTCAAGCAATTGCGTGAATTTCGCAAACATTTTAATGTTTTGTTAATGGATTTGAGAGGACACGGACGTTCTAAGAAAAACTTGAAAGCGCTTTTCGAAAAACGTTATACTTTCAAATCAGTTTCAAAAGATGTGATTGATGTTTTGGATCATTTAAATATTGATAAAACACATTTTGTTGGGATGTCTTTAGGAACGATTGTAATTCGACAATTGGCAGAAGATTATTCGGAGCGATTCAAATCAATGGTGATGGGAGGCGCAATTATGAAAATTAATTTCCAATGTCAATTTTTGATTAATGTTGGAAATACGTTCAAACATATGTTGCCTTATTTAATCTTGTATCGAATTTTTGCTTTCGCTATAATGCCAAAAAATACACATAAAGAATCAAGATTATTATTTATCAATGAAGCGAAAAAATTGTATCAAAAAGAGTTTTTGAAATGGTTCAAACTTACTGCGGATGTCAATCCGTTGCTAAAATGGTTTCGAAAAGTTGAATTGAATATTCCGACTTTATATGTGATGGGAGCAGAAGATCATATGTTTTTGCCTTCGATTCAGGAATTAACAAAAACACATACTAAACATTCAGAATTGATTGTTATCGAAGATTGTGGGCATGTTGTAAATGTCGATCAACCACAAATTTTTAACGATAAAGTGATTGAATATATTCATCGAATTAAATAAAAAATACTGAAAAAGCTTCCAATTAGGAAGCTTTTCTATTTATTTTGATCTTTTTTCTAACAAATCTGGGCGACGTTCTTTTGTACGTTCAATTGCTTTTTCATGCAGCCATTCCTCTATTTTAGGAAAGTTACCAGAAAGTAAAACATCAGGGACTTTAAGACCTTTAAATTCGGCTGGACGCGTATAAATTGGTGGCGCCAACAAATCATCTTGAAACGAGTCTGAAAGGGCAGAAGTCTCATCTCCAATTACGCCAGGTAACAATCGAATAATAGAATCAGCCAAAATAATTGCGCCAAATTCTCCACCCGAAAGTACATAATCACCAATAGAAATTTCTCTTGTCACATACATATCTCGAATACGTTGATCGATACCTTTGTAATGTCCACAAATCATCATAAGATTTCCTTTCAACGACAAATCATTCGCAATTGTTTGATTCAACGTTTCTCCATCTGGCGTCAAATAAATAATTTCATCATACGTGCGTTCATCTTTCAATTTCGAAATCATTTTGTCCAAAGGTTCGCACATAATCACCATTCCAGAAGTTCCACCGTACGGATAATCATCTACATGACGATAACGTCCTTTTCCAAAATCTCTCAAATCGTGAACATGAATTTCAGCTAAACCTTTGTCTTGCGCACGTTTCATAATCGAGGCAGAAAATGGACTAACTAATAATTCGGGTAAAACTGTGATAATATCTATTCGCATGCTGCAAAGATATTTGTTTAGCTACGTTTGCGCAAGTTTAAATCTATTTTTTGAATTTGATTGTTTTAATAGAATTTATAAATTCTTCTTGTGACTTTTCATCTAAATTGTAACCAATAAAATTAAATTTTGAAGTTGAATTTTTAATAGTATCCATATAAACTGCAATTAATTTATGATGATTTGATTGTATAAGTTTTGCTTTTTGATGATCAATAACAATATAAGAAATCTGATATTCTGATTGTACGATAGAATCAATATTAGTTTTGTGAAGTTTATTGATATATAACTCAGAGATTTTTTCCAATTCTAAATCAGGATTATTATTTAAAATAATTGTAAAAATACTATCTGCAATTTTAGCATTAATATCAAAATCTCCGCCTGCAAGTCTGCCATAATCATAATCTAAGGTATCATTATTTGGTGTAATAATTCTTCCAACTTCAGTATCAATTCCGCCTAATTTCACTTTTTTCCAATCTTTCGGAATTTCCATAGAGAAACTTCTAAATTGAATCGTTTTATAATTCTTTTTATTGCAAGAAATTAATCCAAAAAATATAATGAATGATAAATATTTTAACTGATTATTCAAATGATTGATTTTCTTTTAAAATTAATAAATATAATTGATATTATTCATTAGCCTTATTCAAATGAAATCGAGTAAATTTGTCTAAAATTTTAATCAAATGTTTTTATATAACAGACATAGACGACTACGCAAAAATGAATCAATTCGTAGTATGATTCGCGAAAATCATTTGTCACCAAACGATTTTATTTTACCAATTTTTATGGCTGAAGGAGAAGGTGTGAAGGAAGAAATTGCTGCAATGCCAGGTATTTACCGCCAATCTCTTGACAATACTGTAAAAGAAGTAAAAGAAATTTGGGATTTAGGTATAAAATCAGTTAACATATATTGTAAAGTTAGTGATAACTTAAAAGATAACACAGGTAAAGAGGCTTGGAATCCAAACGGATTGATGCAAAATACAATCAAAGCAATCAAAGATGCTGTCCCAGAAATGATTGTAATGCCTGATGTTGCCTTAGATCCATATTCAATTTATGGTCACGACGGAATCATCAAAAATGGGGAAGTTATTAATGATGAAACAGTTGACGCTTTGGTAAAAATGACGTTGTCTCATGCAGAAGCTGGTGCAGATTTTGTTGCGCCTTCTGATATGATGGATGGTCGAATAGGAGCGATGCGTGCTGCGTTGGAGGAAAACGGTTTTCATAATGTAGGAATTATGACGTATGCTGCGAAATATGCATCATCTTTTTATGGACCTTTCCGTACAGCCTTAGATTCTGCGCCAGTTGATTCTCAAGAAATTCCGAAAGATAAAAAAACCTATCAAATGGATTACCATAATTCGCAAGAAGCGTTGCGCGAAGCAATTGCAGATGTAGAAGAAGGTGCAGATATTTTGATGGTAAAACCAGGAATGGCTTATTTAGATATTGTGAAATTAGTGAAAGATAATTTACAAGTTCCGGTTTCTGTTTATCAAGTTTCAGGTGAATACGCAATGATAAAAGCTGCTGTAGAAAAAGGTTGGTTAGATAATGATAAAGTTATTTTAGAATCTTTAACTTGTTTCAAAAGAGCAGGATCTGACCTAATTTCAACTTACTTTGCAAAAGAAGCTGCAAGATTATTGAATGATCAATAAATCAGTTCAAAAAAGAAATAAAAAAATCCACTTCGTTTGAAGTGGATTTTTTATGTTTTAAAGCGAATAATTAACCATTTTCGCTGTAAATTGTTGTTTTTCTAATGTAGATAGAAAATATTTTTGTTCAGCTTCAGCTTGTTCTTTTTTCTGATAATTCTTTTCGTAACCCGTTTGAATTTCTTTTAAAGAACCAAACGTTCCATTTTTCAATAAATAATTCTGAAACTTTGTATATCTATCTGCCAATTTGGCGTAGATATCTTTGTTATCGATGTTTGCTTCATAAACATCTGTCACATAAACTTCATTATCTTGTCCATAAGCGATGGAAAAAAAATAATAAGTTTGGTTATTCTTTGTTTGACTGAAAACCACCCCAGTAACAAAGAATAAAAATAGTACTAAACCTTTTTTCATTCAACCAAAATTTGAGTTGGCAATTTAAACATTATTAATCAATTGTATACCTTGTTGTGTGAATTTATATTATTCGGTATAATTTTTTTATATTTGTGTCCTAAAATTGACTCAAAATGTTTCAAAATCTTCAGGATAAATTAGATAAAGCATTACATACCTTAAAAGGAAAAGGACAAATTACAGAAATTAACGTTGCAGAAACCGTAAAAGAGGTGCGTAGAGCCCTTGTTGATGCCGATGTTAGTTATAAAGTTGCAAAAGATTTTACAAATACGGTAAAAGAAAAGGCTTTAGGTGAAAACGTAATTACGTCGCTTAATCCTGGACAATTAATGGTAAAAATTGTTCATGATGAATTAGCAAAATTAATGGGAGGTGAGGTTACTGAACTGAAAGTAGACGATAATCCTACAATTATTTTGATTGCTGGTTTACAAGGTTCTGGTAAAACAACTTTTTCTGGTAAATTAGCTAATTTCCTTAAAACTAAGAAAAACAAAAAAGTATTATTAGTTGCTGGTGATGTTTATCGTCCGGCTGCCATCAATCAGTTACAAGTTTTAGGAGAGCAAATTGGCGTGGATGTTTATGCTGATTTAGAAAACAAGAATCCTGTAGAAATTGCTCAATCAGCGATTGCACAAGCAAAACAAAACGGAAATAATGTAATTATCGTCGATACAGCTGGTCGTTTGGCGATTGATGAGCAAATGATGGATGAAATTCGTCGCGTTCATCAAACAGTTAATCCAACCGAAACTTTATTTGTTGTAGATTCTATGACAGGGCAAGATGCGGTGAATACTGCAAAAGCCTTCAATGAAGTATTGAATTATAATGGAGTTGTTTTAACAAAATTAGATGGTGATACTCGTGGTGGAGCTGCTTTAACGATTAGAACTGTTGTTGACAAGCCTATCAAATTTATTTCTACTGGTGAGAAAATGGAAGCTTTAGATGTTTTCTATCCAGAACGTATGGCTGATCGTATTTTGGGAATGGGTGACGTTGTTTCGTTAGTAGAGCGTGCTCAAGAGCAATTTGACGAAGAAGAAGCAAAACGTTTGCAAAAGAAAATTGCAAAAAATAGCTTCGATTTTGATGATTTCTTAAAACAAATTCAGCAAATCAAACGTATGGGTAATATGAAAGATTTGGTCGGAATGATTCCTGGTGCTGGAAAAGCATTAAAAGATGTAGATATTGATGACAATGCTTTTAAAGGTGTTGAAGCAATTATTCACTCAATGACAAAAAAAGAGCGTCAAAATCCAAATATTATCGATAATTCTCGTAAGAAAAGAATTGCAGCTGGTTCTGGAACATCTTTACAAGAAGTGAATCAATTATTGAAACAATTCTCTGAAATGGGAAAAATGATGAAATTTATGAATTCTTCAAATGGTAAAAAGATGATGGAAACAATGTATAAAAATATGCCTGCAGGTGGATTCCCAGGAATGCCAAAAATGTAATCACAATTATTTATATAGCTAAAAACCTCCAATAATTTGGAGGTTTTTTTATAGATTTTATTTTTGTTTCGTAAACGTTAAGTTTGAACCATTTGAACCATCAACATAGGATTGGTTCAATTTGTTAA
>NZ_JAOCHX010000050.1:0-18916 GCF_029843245.1 Empedobacter sp. GD03739
TTGTTTTAATTAAACATAGTTTTTTGTACAAAGTTAAATTAGGTTCAATGAATTTCTACTTTAGAGATTACAATAAAGAAACTGGAGAAATTAGTGAATTAAAATCTTTAGATGAATTAAAAGATAGTCTTAATACTATTTGGGGGTCTGGCTTCTTTATAAATAAGAAGGGTGATGTTATTACAAATCGTCATATTGTAGAAGTAAAACCTTCTGAAGAAGATCAAAATAAAATTTTAAAACATTTAAAATCTGTTTATAATAATAGTTATCAGAGTGATTCTTTACGTGAAAATAGGATAATAAATAGATTGGATGAGATAAAATACACTACTAGTAATATTGATTTAACAGATTACGAATATAGTAATATAGAATATGAATACAATACATTGCTAGAAGAATTAAAAGAAGTCGAATTTTCAAAATCTTTTAATAAGTTTGTTCTTGATTTACATTCTTTGCCAAATAATTTTGTAACAAAATCTTCTTTTGAATTTGGTATTTTCTTTAATCATCAAAAATCAACTAATTACAAAGATTACATTAAATATAAATCTCAAATTGTTTCTAAGGATGAACTTGTGGATTTAGCATTGCTGTCAGTTGTAAATAATAATGATTTATTGAATAAAATGATTGCACCTGTAGATTTAACTTTATTTGATTCAATCAATCTTAAACCAAGGCAAATTAATGATAAAGTTATAATGATAGCTTTTAATAGAGGAAGTTATTTAGCAGATACATCTAATGGTTTTAATGCTCAATTAACTGAAGGTAATATTAGCCAAATAAATGATGACCATAAAATATTATATACAATTCCTGCTTTGCCTGGCTCAAGTGGTGCTCCTGTGTTTGATATTTACGGAAGGTTGATATCCGTTAATTTTGCGGGTTTAGTAAATACTCAAAGTTTTAATTACGGTATTCAAACTAAAAGTTTATATAATTTTTTAAATCTAATAAAAAGTAAACCATGATAATTTTATACATAATTCTATATCTTATTATATGTGCATTTATATATATTATAATATACAGCCTTGTTAATAATTATGTTCCTAATAATAGTAAAGGTTTTAAAATATTTGTTTCATTTATTATATTAATTTTATTTATATTATTTATGACAATGTTAAATAATTGTTTAGAAGGCGTGTTACCTGCTGATACAAGTGATTATCAGGACTACAGAAGACATTAATAGCTAAAATACACAACCCTATAACAAGGAAGAGGGCTATATCATATTTACTTTTGATGTAGCCCCCTTTGTTTTTATATAAAATCTGCTAATGCTTGTACAGATTTCTCTTTTTCAATTTTATTATATCGCTGTAGCATTTTAATATCAGAATGCCCAGTCATGACCATTATTTGATGAGGTTTTAATAAAGGTTCATCCATTAGTTTAGTTATTAAAGTTCTTCTACATGTATGAGATGTCACAAGTTCCCATTTTTCATAATTTCCTTCAATTTTTCTAAATTCCTCTTTTCCGTTAATTAGTTCTTTACAAAGCTTTGATCCTCTTACAATCTCATTTATTTCAGCTTTCTTACAAACTTCTTTAATATATTCATTAAATTTTATATGAGAAATTTTTCTTGGAAAATTACCATTATGCTTCTTTATTATTTCTTGGAGTTTTAAACTATTTGGAATTAAAACCTCTTTACCTGTTTTAATATTTTTATGTGTATAAATATTATTATTTAAGACAGCATTTTCTAAATTGAATAAATCACTAACTCTTTGTCCTGTATAACAGCCTATTAATAACCAATCTCTTGCGTTGTCATACATAGAAAACCTTGTAAGTTCTAATTTACTTATTCTTATTATCTCATCATCATTCAAATAAATGTAATCTTTTGGTGTTACTTTGTATTTAAACTTGCCCAATAAATAATCATCATTTACTTCTAATTCATATTCATAAGCTTTTTTAAAGATTACCTTAATCTTATTAACAAAAATTCCGATTGTTGAAGAACAATATTTTTTTATATTACAAAATTCTATTAATTTTTCAAACATATGTAAATTGAAATTTTTAAAACTCAATTTTATTTTTTTATTTTTTTCAAAATCAAATAACAAATTATATGTAGAACTATAACACTTTATTGTATTTTGACTAAATTCATTTTTCTTTTCATTTATGTAAAAATGAATGAAATCTAGTAAAAATTCAGGCGTTTTTTGACCTTTGTTCGGATTTTCTAAATCAAAAAAAGAATAGTAATTAGCTAAAAGCCACTCTTTGTCAATGTTTTTCCCTTCAATAATCGACTTATGATATGAACTCATAATAAATAAATCAAATTCTTTAATTCTTAAATTTAACTTGTTAAAGTCTGCTTGAGAATTCTTTTTAACTTTTTTTAGATTTTTATCCCAACAATTTTTTGGGATTTTAATTTCATCAATCGTAAGACTTAATTGTTTTGAATTTCTTGATTCTCTAAATTTGTAAGTTAAACTATTCCAATCCGAATTTGTTCTTACCGAAAAATTACCTTTAGCCATATTTTTTTTTTAATTAATATTCAAATACGATGCCTAAAATGTTATCACATTTGTAAACACATTTTTAGTAATAATTCAATAATTAATTTTATACAAAAACTTTAAAAATAGATTAAAGTGTTGTAAATAGAGGTGTTTAGAAGTTTATTTATATATAATTTATATATAAAATTCCTATAGGTAAGGCTTCTAATTGAAGTCCTTTTTGTTTTACATTAAGAATTAACAGTTCTAAGCTCTGGATGCGATATTGAAACAAGTTCAATATGACTCCGATAAATTAAGATCTATTTTCAATAATAAATTAGCGGAAAATGTCAAGCTGAATTGAATTCAGCTTCTCATCACTTTAAAAACTAAATCAACCTCACGACATTACGAATTAAGTCAGCTTGGTTCTAGACACTTTGTTTACAACATAAAAAAAGCCATTACAAACCGTAATGACTTTATATTTTGATTAAAACCTTATTTTTAAATGGATTTCTGATAAATATAATCATCCATAATATATCCATTTCCAATGTCAAATGTTTTTGATTCCATATTCTTGAAACCATTTTTCTCATAAAAACGAATTGCTTTCGCATTGTGTTTATTCACTGTTAAATGAACAGCTTTTGCTCCTTTTTCTCGCGCATAATCTACAACTCTATTCAACATCAATTGTCCAATTCCTTTGGTTTGATTAGACTCTTTCAAGTAAATTTTGGATAAGAAAACAGTATTATTTTCATCTAATTTGTAATGCAAATAACCAGACGGAACATTATCAATTTTCAGGATTTCCCAAACATCTTCATTTGCAATTCCTTCGTTTACTTTGTCAGTATTATACATCATATCAATCATATAATTGATTTGATCTTGGGATAATAAATCTTTGTAACATTCGTTCCAAATCTCATTTGCTAAAGGTTGAACCAAATGAATATTTTTTTCATTAACCGTATGAAAATGAGGATAAACGTCCAATTTTACTGGATTTATTTTTTGATTAACTTCTAAATTTTGTAGAATTTCATCTTTACGCTTTTCGATATCTGCAGAAAACATTTCCATTGTCCATTTACGTTTAAGATGATAGTAATAGAAAACACCAATAAATAGAAAAATAATTGTTTCTCCAATCCAAACAAATTTTGACTTACTCAATTCAACAGGATTCATGATATCAATATCAATTATACTAGTTACTTTAAGAGCCACTAATGCAAATACTAATAGAACAATTCCAAAAAAATACATTCCAATAACACTTAGAATTGTTTTAACTTTGTTCTTCTTAAAAAACTTAGCTAAAAAATAATATTGTACCGAGAACAAAAATAATATAATAAAATCCACTTAATTTAAATTTTTATATCTCACAAAAATACGAAAAATATGCCCGCAAACATTTATATTTGTATGAAACATATCAAAACAAAAAGTGATTTATTATGTATAGCGATAAATTTCAAAACTACTTACAAACGCAATTGAATGATTTAGAAGAACAAGGATTATTCAAAAAAGAACGCATCATTGCTTCTCCTCAAAGTGCAGAAATTACATTAGAAAATGGTAAAACATTACTTAATTTTTGTGCGAACAACTATTTAGGATTATCTGATAATAAAGACGTTATCTCAGCTTCTCAAAAAATGTTAGATGACCGCGGATACGGAATGTCTTCGGTTCGTTTTATTTGTGGTACGCAAGATGTACACAAACAATTAGAGAAAAAAATCGCTAATTTCTTAGGAATGGAAGATACGATTTTATATGCTGCTGCTTTTGACGCAAATGGTGGTGTTTTTGAGCCTTTGTTTACAGAAGAAGATGCTATTATTTCTGATGAATTAAACCACGCTTCTATTATTGATGGTGTTCGTTTATGTAAAGCTGCTCGTTATCGTTATAAAAACAATAATATGGCTGATTTAGAGGCTCAATTAATTGTAGCTTCAGAAAAAAATCATCGTTTCAAAATTATTGTAACAGACGGAGTTTTCTCTATGGATGGTATCGTTGCAGACTTAAAAGGTGTTTGTGATTTAGCTGATAAATACGATGCTTTGGTAATGGTTGATGATTCTCACGCAACTGGTTTTATTGGAAAAACTGGACGTGGAACACATGAGCACAACGAAGTAATGGGACGTGTAGACATCATTACATCTACTTTAGGAAAAGCTTTAGGTGGTGCAATGGGTGGATTTACTTCTGGTAAAAAAGAAGTAATCGAAATGTTACGTCAAAAATCTCGTCCATATTTATTCTCTAACTCTTTAGCTCCTGGAATTGTTGGTGCAGCTTTACAAGTGTTAGAAATGTTAGAAAAAGATACTTCTTTACGCGATAAAGTAATGTGGAATGCTGAATATTTCCGCAAAGAAATGGTTGCTGCTGGTTTTGATATTCCAGAAGGTGATGCTGCAATTGTACCTGTTATGCTGTACGATGCGAAATTATCTCAAGTTATGGCAGACAAATTATTAGATGAAGGTGTTTATGTAATCGGATTCTTTTTCCCTGTTGTTCCTCGCGACAAAGCACGTATTCGTGTACAATTATCAGCTGCACATACAAAAGAGCAATTAGATCATACAATTGCTGCTTTTACAAAAGTTGGTAAAGAATTAGGAGTGATTAAATAAGAATTTGTTTTTTCAATATTATATTAGCGACTAAATATTTTTAGTCGCTTTTTTTATATATTTAACTTATGCTTTTCAAAAATAAAACATATCAAATAACGACAAATCTTTCTGATCAAGAAGTTTTTAAAATACTGAATGATAATACAGAAGAAAAAAGAATTCGTTTTTCTAAAAGTAAATATGAATTTGAAGGGATAGTTTATAAAGATCATTTCAATTTGATGAAAACGATTAGCGGACGAAATAGTTTTAATCCTCAAATTATTGGTCATTTCAATACCAACGACAATAAAACCACTATTGTTTACAATTTAGAATTAAACTCTTTTGTTTCAATATTTTTCATTGTTTGGATAAGTATTGTGACTTTATTTTTTATAATCTCACTTTTTCAAATTATTACTAATGGAATTCATAATTTTTTACCTTTAATTTCTATTCCGATGTTATTTTTTGGATTCATATTATATTTTGTTGCTACAAAAATGTCTGAGGATACAATCACTGAAACTTTTGAAAAATTATTTCAAGAAAAAGTTCAAGAAGTAAAATAATTCAACGCCACGAATTGTCTCTCAAAATCCTTACTTTTACAACAATTCAACGAAAGAAAATTTCAAAATGGCTCAATTCATAGAAAATGTTGTAAAAGATTTAGTCCAAAATCAAAAAAACTTTATCAACACCACTTTAGTTTTACCAGGAAAACGTCCGATGTTATTCTTCAAACAAGAATTTCAGCGTCAAGCGCAAAATATCATTCTTCCACAAATGAAAAGTATCGAAGAATTGATGAGCGAACTTTCTGGTTTAGAAATTATTTCTGGAATTAATCTATGGTTTAAAGCGTATCAAGCCTATAAAAAAATCGTTGAAAAACCTGATTCTTTCGAAGATTTTATCAAATGGGGACCAACTGTTTTGAAAGATTTTGATGATATCGATGCTTCTTTGCAACCTGCGCATAAAGTTTTAGACTATTTGGTTTCGGTAGAACGAATTAGTCAATGGGGAGATGGAAAAATTGAGATTGGGAAAAATGAAATCATTCAAAATCACTTAACGTTTTGGGGAATTGTTTCGAAATTATATTTTCAATTGCAACAAGATTTATTGGATTCGAAAGAAGGATATGCTGGAATGGTTTTCAGAATTGCGAGTGAAAAAGTTGAAGAGATTATTGAAAACAGAACTTCACATTATGTTTTTGCTGGATTTAATGCCTTAACAAAAGCAGAACAAGCGCTTATTTTTCGATTAGAAAAAGAGAATTTAGCTACTTTATATTTTGATGCAGATAAATATTATTACGAAAATCCGAATCAAGAAGCTGGTTCTTTTCTAAGAAAATACAAAGAAAAAATAAAACCTATCAATTGGGTGGTTGATGAATTTTCGAGACCAAAAAATTTACAGACAATTGGTGTTGCAAAACAAGTTGGACAAGCAAAATATATTGCAGATTTAATTAGAAATCTCAACGAAGATGAGATAAAAAATACCGCGTTGATTTTGGCTGATGAATCTATTTTACCAGCAATTCTCAATTCGTTGCCCGAAAATATCACACATCTCAACATTTCGATGGGAATTCCGTTACGTTCTGTTCCGTTAGCGCAATTTTTCAAATCAATTTTTGAGTTGCAAATGAATCGGGAGAAGTTAGGAAAAGGAACCATGTTTTATTTCAAAAATGTCTTACAAATTCTTGAAAATAAAACATTATCTCTTTTTAGCACAGAAGAAAGTCGAAGATTAATCGGTGATATTCGTTTACAAAATAGAATATTTAATTCTCAAAATTCGATTCAAAATGCCTTAAGAGAATCAATCTTTAAATCTATTTTTCATATTCCGAAAAGCATCACTGAATTTATTCATCATCTAAAAAATTGGACAGACGAATTACTGCATCATCCTTCGATGAACGATTTGTTGACAAAAGAATATTTGTTCTTTTTCAAAAAAGTTTTCAATCAATTGCACGAAAATTTGTTGAGTGTTGATGATATCAAAGATTATAGAACCTTATTTTTATTGTACAATAAAATCGTTTCTTCCGAGACAATTTCCTTTATTGGAGAGCCTTTGAAAGGTTTACAATTGATGGGATTATTGGAAACTCGTTTATTGAATTTCGATAATATTATCATGACTTCTGTGAATGACGAAATTTTGCCTTTGGGACGACAAAACAATACATTTATTCCGTATGACATTCGCAAACAAATGAAATTGAATACATTTACCGAAAATGATTCGATTTATGCCTATCACTTTTATCGTTTGATTCAGCGTGCGAAAAACGCTTATTTCGTGTATGATACAGAAGCTGACGGAATGGGTTCTGGAGAAAAATCTCGCTTTTTGGCTCAAATCAAATTTGAAAGTAATCACGAAGTGAAAGAAACTTTTGCTGCTCCAAGTTTTGTTACAAAACCTTTGAAAGAAATCATTGTTCCTAAAACTGACGAAACAATGGCTAAACTTCAAAATTGGGCTGAATATGGAATTTCACCTTCTTCACTTTCAACCTATTTACGCAATCCGTTAGATTTTTATGAACAACGTGTTTTTAATGTAAATGAAGTCGAAGAAGCCGAAGAAATTGTAAGTGCAAGAACATTAGGAAACATTGTTCACGGTGCTTTGGAAGATTTGTACACGCCTTATATTGGACATATTTTGCATGAAAATGATTTCAAAAATATCGAAAAAATAAAAGATAAAACCTTACAAGAACATTTCAGCAAAGAATATAAAGATGGGCATTTGGACAAAGGTCCAAATTATTTGATTTATAAAATTGCAGAACGAATTGTAGATGGCGTTTTATCTAAAGATGTGACTACAGCAAAGGAAAATGAATTTATAATTCAAAGTTTGGAAAGCAAGCATGAAATTGATTTCTCGCTAACAAATGGCAAAATTGTAAAACTGAAAGGGGTGATTGATAGAATTGATTCTGTCAATAATCAAATCCGAATTATTGATTACAAAACTGGTTATGCAAAAGATATTTCTGTAAAAACCGAAGAAATAGAAACAGTTTACCAAAAAGAAGATAAAGCCAAACAATTGCAATTAATTTTCTATGCTCATTTATTTTATGCAGACAAAGAGAACTTAACTAAAGACATTGAATTGTGTATTTATCCAATCAAATTTCCAAATAAAGAATTAATTAAACTTTCGGTTGATAAAAATACAACCATCGATTATTCGATTGTCGAGAATTCTACCGCGCCAATGTCAACATTAATCGAAGAGATTTTAAATCAAGAAATTCCGTTCAAACAACCAGAATAGTACTCAATACACTATAAAGAAAACCCTTTGTAAACACTACATACAAAGGGTTTATATTTAATTTGGTGTATAAATCGATTTATATTCTTAATAATTTGCTAAAAAATAGTAGTTTTGGAAAAGTTTAAAATCGCATAATGAAAAACAATAAACTTTTTATAGCTATTATTATTGCCCTACTTATCGGGGTTGCGCTTGGAGGATATGTACATTATAATACCTCGCCAGAATTTATTAAAACATTTTCTACTAACATAAAACTTCTTGGTACTATTTTCATTCGTCTTATTCAGATGATTATTGCGCCTTTAGTTTTCTCAACTTTAGTAGTTGGTATTGCTAAAATGGGTGATATGAAAATGGTTGGACGTGTTGGTGGACGTGCAATGGGGTGGTTTATCACAGCTTCACTTACTTCTTTGGTGATTGGTGCTATTGTTATCAATGTAATGAAACCTGGAGAAGGATTGAACATTGAAATCGATTCAAGTTCTGCTCAAGATTTATTAAAAGGTCAAGCTTCGCTTACATTAGAACATTTCATTACACACATGATTCCTAAATCTGTTTTCGAATCGTTTGCAACAAATGAAATCTTACAAATCGTTGTTTTCTCTATTTTCTTTGGTGTCGCAATGGCAGCTTATGGAAAAGAAGGCGAAATGATTACGAAAGCGTTAGATAAAATTTCGCATATCGTTTTAATCATGGTTGGATATGTAATGTGGACTGCGCCATTAGGAGTTTTAGGAACTATTTCTGCTGCTATTGCAACGTACGGATTCGGTATATTCTTACTTTATGTTAAATATTTAATCGCCTTCGTAATTGGTATTTTGCTTCTTTGGGCTGTTTTAATTTTGGTTGGATATTTCATCTTAGGAAAACGAGTAATCGACTTATTAAGACACATCAAAGCGCCATTATTAATCGCTTTCTCTACAACTTCATCAGAAGCTGTATTCCCAAAATTAGTAGAAGAATTAGAAAAATTTGGAGCGCAAAAGAAAATTATTTCGTTTACTTTGCCGCTCGGATATTCCTTCAATTTAGATGGATCAATGATGTACATGACGTTTGCGTCGTTATTTATCGCGCAAGTTTATGGAATTCACATGCCGATCGAGAAACAAATTTTGATGTTATTGGTCTTAATGCTTACTTCAAAAGGTGTTGCAGGTGTGCCAAGGGCTTCATTAATTGTAGTGGTTGCAACTTGTTCGATGTTTGGAATTCCGCCAGAAGGAATCGCATTGATTTTACCTATCGACCATTTCTGTGATATGGCTCGTTCGATGACGAATGTTCTTGGAAATGCTTTATCGACTGTTGCGGTTGATAAATGGGAAGGACACGTGGCAATTGAACAAACATATACGCACGATGATGATCATCACAAAGCTTAAATAAAAATTGCTTTTCAAAAATATAACAAGAAATGCGACCTTTATCGGGTCACATTTCTTGTTATAATCTCATTTCGTTAACTGATTACAATTCGTTATATTTCGGAAATTTAGGATGAACAATTCGTTTCCATTCCGGATGCTTTTTGATGTAGGCATACACATAAGGACAATACGGAAACAAAGGATTTTTATGTTCCTCCAAATAAACCAATGTTTTTTCTACCAAAGCAGCCGCAACACCTCTTCCTCCTAATTCTTCAGGAACTTCGGTATGAATCAATTTGATGATATCATCTTCTTGTTTATAATCTATAAAAGCGATGTATCCATCAACATTCAACTCAAAGCGTGAAGTTGATTCATTTTTTACAACCAGTAAAGGAATTAATTCTTCATTCATATTATTTCTTTTTTTATGACAATAATCCGATAAAAATCTGTTTTCAGAATTGATATACATCAAAAAAGCAACCAAAATTTTTGGTTGCTTTTTCCTAATATTTTATACTGATTTCAACTCTATTAATGTTATTTCTGGCCAAACACCTACTCTTCCTGGGTAAAAATGATAACCAAATCCGCGATTTACATTGATAATCTTTCCTTCAAAATCATAAAAACCTGCCCATTGCGGATACACATATTGCGCAGGACTCCAACGCAAACCAATTTTCGGAACTTCAATTCCTAATTGCATTCCATGCGTATGTCCAGACAAAGTCAAGTCAAAATGTTTCGGATGATTTTTCAATATCTCATTCCAATGCGAAGGATCATGAGACATCACAATTTTAAAATCTTCTGTATTTACATAATTCGAAGCTGCATCAATATCACCTAATTTCTTAAATCGTGTTCCCCAATTCTGAACGCCAATCAACGCAATTTTTTCACCATTCTTTGTAATAAATCGGTTTTCATTCAATAATAATTTCATTCCAATCTTAGGGAAAATCGCTTTAATTTTCTCAAAATTATCTTGCTTTTCTTCCTCCGTTTTCCAATCCGAATATTCTCCATAATCATGATTTCCTAGCACTGCAAAATTTCCGTGCGGCGCTTGTTTTATTTTAGAAAAAACATCGTGCCATTTGTCCATTTCCCAATGAAAATTATTCACAATATCACCCGTAAACAATAGTATATCAAACTCTTGTTGATTAATTAAATCCACTGCATATTCTATTTTCTCACGATTGTCCAAACTTCCCGAATGAATATCCGTTATATGTAAAATCTTGAAACCATCAAACGATTTTGGTAAACGTTGATATGCCAATTTTTTCTTGATTACCTTGAAATTATATTTTCCTAAAGTCATTCCATAAATCAAACTAAAAAAAGGTATTGAAGCTACTGTTAATCCAGAAATCATTACAAATTTTCGACGAGAAGGTAAATAAGAATCTTCTTTTGTTGAATGATTTGTTGCGCGATTAAATAACCACCCAAATCCTCTAAAAATATCTTGAACCAAGAAAAATAGAACCAGAATAATTCGAGGAAAACCAAACAACATAAACAAACCTGTTGCCCACATTGTCGTTTGTGTTTGACCAACATTACGATCAAAAAAGATTAGATTATATCCAAAATTACCCAAAACAAGTAACCACAAAAGCATATTCCCTAAAAGAATATACTTATTTTGAATGAATTTTTTAAAATTAAAATACAGGTAAATTTCAAGTACGATTGAAATAATTATTGACGTGATAACACTATAAACAAACATTATTTTATTTGATTTTGAACAAAAATAAAAGAAATCTTTCTAACAGTGATTTATTATTAAATTCTTAACAGAACATTATAAAATTTATAGATGATTCTACGCAAAAATTTGCGTGATAAAAACGTAACTTTGTAGCATATTTTTAAGCATAAATTATGAAAAATAGACTACCTGTAACGGTACTTTCTGGATTTCTTGGAAGCGGAAAAACGACACTTCTTAATCATATAATACACAACAAAAAAGGACTAAAAGTAGCAGTTATCGTGAACGATATGGGCGCAGTAAATATTGATGCCCAAATGGTTTCTCGCGAAAATGATTTAATTCAAACGGATGAAAAATTAGTTGAATTGAGCAACGGTTGCGTTTGTTGTGAATTACGAGAAGATTTGATCGTAGAAATCGAGAAGTTGGCACAATCAGGGAAATATGATTATTTGGTTATCGAAAGTTCTGGTATTTCTGATCCAGGTCCTATTGCGCAGTCATTGGATTTTGTTTCTCCAGATGGTAAAATTGATTTGCCAAAAGTTGCGCGTTTAGACACGTTGGTAACTGTAGTTGACGCTTATAATTTCTTCAAAAATTTAGGAACTGATGAAGATGTTTTTGATCGAGGTTTTACAGAAAATAGAGAAGATAATCGTCCGATTGTGAATCTTTTAATTGATCAAATTGAATTTTCGAATGTGATTATTTTGAATAAAATGGATTTGGTTGAAGAAGAAACGTTGATGAATATTGAAGCGTTTGTGACTAAATTAAATCCTTCTGCTAAAATAATTCCTGCAAGTTTTTCTCACGTTGAATTAACTGAAATTTTGAATACCAATCTATTCGATTTCGAAAAAATTCAGGACATGGATGCTTGGGTAAAATTATTAGAAGAGCAAGAAAAAGAGGAACATCATCATCACGACCATGATCACGAATGCGGCGAACATTGTACGCACGAACACCACGATCATTTGGAAGAAAAATATGGAATGACTTCTTTTGTTTACAGACAAAAAATTCCGTTTCATGCAGAACGTTTTTTAACCTATTTGAATGATAATTTTCCTCCAACTATTTACCGTTCAAAAGGTTTATTTTGGTTAGCAAATCGTCCTGATGAAGCTATTTTCTTGAGTCAAGCTGGTGGTAGTATCCGAATTGATCCTGCGGGGGCTTGGTGGTGCTCGATGCCGTATGACGAAAGAATTCAGTTTGCAGCTTATCAATTCAATCAAAAAACAATTGACGCCAAATGGTCGAAAGAATGGGGAGATCGAATGATAGAACTTGTTTTTATTGGTCAAGGTTTGGACAAAGAAAAAGTTACACAAGAATTAAACTCTTGTTTGCTGAATGAGCAAGAAATTGCAGAATGGCAAGCAAAACATAATTAAAATAAAAGAGCCTTATTTCGAATTGAAATAAGGCTCTTCTCTATCATCCTTGTTCTGAAGATTTAAACAGATTATTGTATTTACCAAATTCACTTGTCCTTTCCTAAAGGCTCGGTTAATTACAAACAAGTATGTTTGTAATCAAATTTGGAACGAGTATTTATATTTTTTGCTTCTGATTAAATGAATAAATTAAGTAAAATAGAAATGGTAAAATAAATATCGAGCCGAGTAATAATGCCCAAGCTAACATATTTATTGTACTCATTGCGCCATAATCTGTCAATAAAGATAATGTTGAACCATCTTTGAATAATACCAAATTCGGAAAATGCGAATATGATGCTGCAAACAAAATCATCATCACAATTATTCCTGCATAAACTTTCAACAAAGAATCCTTCGCTTTATTTAAGGCTGAAAGTAATAATACAATCGAAATTGAAGCAATTGCAATTGCGATATAACCGTAAATTTCTGATGTTATCCAACTAAATAATGGAATGTTTTTCCAAAGTGAAACTGCAAATACCAATGCACCAGCAACAAAAATTAAAGCTGTATAAAGCTTCGCACGTTTTCTTAAAATCACTTTATCTTCTTCGTTTTTAACAGTTTGAATTGAATAAACCGAAGCCAAGAAAGCACAAATCACAACAGTAAAAATTCCAACTGAAAAATTAAACCAACTTAGCCACGAAAATATATATGCATCTTGAAACGAAAATGCATTATCATCAATACTTCCTGAAACGATAGATCCTGCAATTATTCCCAAAAACAAAGGCGTCACAACACTTGAATAGGTAAAAATGACATCGTACAGATTGTGCCATTTATCATTGATTGCATCATAATTTCTGAAAGTAAACGATGTTCCTCTTGCAATAATTCCCAATAACATGATTACTAACGGGATGTGCAAATAATTTGAGATTTCTGCATACATCTTAGGAAAACCAACAAATAAAATAACAATGACAATGATTAACCACATGTGATTTGCCTCCCAAATAGGTCCAATCGAATTGTACATAATCTTCTGCGTACGTTTTTTGTAACTCTTTTCAGAGAATAATTCGACAATTCCAGCACCGAAATCTGCTCCACCTAAAATTAAATATAAACAGATGGCAACCCACAAAAATGCTATTACTACGTAAATCATACTTAATGTTTTTCTGGTTTATAATTTGGATCTTCTGGATCGTAAAGCTTCGCAACCATTTGTATTTGTCGATTCATTAAGAACACTAAAATAATGGACAATGTAATGAATACAAACGTGAAAATGTAAAACGAATATTGTATTCCTGGCATTGGCGTGATGGAATCTACCGTTCGCATAATTCCGTAAATAATCCACGGTTGACGACCGACTTCTGTTACCGTCCAACCTGCTTCTAAAGCGATGTATCCGAAAGGTGTCGCAATCATAAACAATTTATAAAACCAGCGTTTTGTTCGCCAATCTTTCTTAAAAAATTGCGCAATCAAATAAATAACAGCTATTCCCATCATCAACATTCCGAATGTTATCATAATCTGAAAAGCATAATGTACAACTGCCACAGGCGGCCATTCATCTTTCGGAAATTCTTCTAGACCTTTTACAGGTGTTTTGAAATCTGAATGAACCAAGAAACTCAATACACCCGGAACTTTTATCGCATATTTAATCTCTTCTTTTGATTCGTCCACTATTCCACCCAAAACAAATGAAGCACTTTCTTCTGTTTTGAAATGCGCTTCCATCGCAGCCAATTTAATCGGTTGACGTTTTGCTACATCTTTCGCCGAAATATCACCACTCAAAGGTGCTAACATTGCTGCTGTAATCGCTAAAACAGAACTAATTTTGAATGCTTCGCGATGAAAATTTACATTCTTACCTTTCAAAATAAGATAAGCATGTAAACCCGCAACCGCAAATCCAGTCGCACAAAAAGCTGCAATTGTCATGTGCAACGCTTGTGAAAACCACGCATCGTTGAACATAGCTTTTACAGGATCTATGTTTAAATATTCGCCATTTATAAAATCGAAACCTGACGGAGAATTCATCCAAGCATTTGCAGCAACAACCAAAATCCCTGAAGCTAAACCACTAATCCCTACAATTACACCACAAATCCAATGAAACCATTTATTGAATTTGTCCCAACCATAAAGGAAAAAACCTAAAGCAATGGCTTCAATAAAAAAAGCTGTTCCTTCTAACGAAAATGGCATTCCGAAAATTGGTCCAGCGTGTTCCATAAATTTAGGAAACAATAATCCTAACTCAAACGAAAGCATTGTACCAGAAACTGCTCCCGTAGCAAATAAAATTGCAACTCCCTTACTCCAAGCTTTGGTTAACCCTTTGTAAATTTCGTTTTTAGTTTTGAGGTATTTGTAGTGAGCGATTGCCATCATAAACGGCATCACCATTCCAACACACGAAAAAACAATGTGAAAGGCAAGCGACATCGCCATTTGACTTCTGGCAGCAATAAAATCGTCCATAAGTAGTTGTTTATAATTTGTTTGTTGGTTAAAGTTACTAAATAAAAAGAGGCAATTCGATTTTGAATTGCCTCTTTTTATATGATTTTGATTATATGTGATTTTCAAAAATTATTCAAATAATCTACATTCGGTATTTGATAAACTTTATTACTATCAAAATTTTTAATTTTATTACCCCTTACCATAATTCTTTTAGTTCCAGACTCTGTTGAAAAAATAATTTGAAAATCTTCATCAAAATTTTTAGAATCTATTTGTTTAGCTTTATTTAAAATAACTAAAAGTTGTTTTATCTGATTGTCATTTAATTGTTTAATTTCTGAAAATTTTCCATTTGAATTACTATCAGGTCTTTCTAATATAACTTCTTTAATTTCATTAATATTAGATGGATAATTTAACCTATCAATATTTGAACATGAAATTATAAATAGAAAAAGTAAAACAATCTTGATATACATCTTAATAAAATTGATTTTCTATTTAGCTGTCGCAGGAACTAACCACTTGAATTGTGGTCCTACTTCAGGAATTACAATACGTTGCGAAATTCTATCCATTCTATCTGGGAATTTCATGATATAATCTCTTGCTTTTTCAGCCTCAGCATTCAATCCAGAGATTTTATCTAATTGCCAAGCTTCAATTAATTTTCGCATAATATCGATGTAATCAAACGCTGTGTACACACCAATGCGTTGCGCTGCATCTGAAAACGCATCAAACAAAGTTCCTCTTTCTTCACCAGAAGCTCTTAAGAAATGCGCTGGCATTACAATTTTAAGTTTGAACATATGTTGAACAGCTAACATCATTTCAGAAGGATCAGCTTCGAAGATACGACGAACGAACTCTGTGTAAGCTAAATGGTGACGCATTTCATCTCCTGCAATAATTTTACACATACGCGATAATTTTTTCGCTCCGTATTTTTTTGCAATTGCTGATACATTATTGTGCGATACATAAGTTGCTAATTCTTGAAAACTTGTGTAAACAAAGTTTTTGTAAGGATCGTGTGCTGTTCCAATGTCGAAACCGTCATTTATCAAATGTTGCGTTGTTACTTCAACCTCGCGCATATTGATACGTCCTGATAAATACAAAAATTTATTCAAAACATCACCGTGACGATTTTCCTCTCCTGTCCAATGGCGAATCCATTTTGCCCAACCATTTTCTAGGTAATTTCCTTCTTCATCTACCACACCGTCCATTTGCATCAACCAAGATTCGTAGGTTGGCAAAGCTTCCTCGGTAATGGTATCACCAATCAATGTAATCCAGAAATCATCTGGCAAATCTTTCGAAAGCTCTTGTAATTCTTTGATTTCGTCAAAAAAAGAATCTGTTTGAGAATTCGGTAAAAAATCTGTTGGTTGCCAAATTTTATCGGCTGGAACTAAGAATTTGTCCATATAAGCATCAATATCTTTCTCAAGAAATTGCATTACTTCCAGGCGAACATTATTTATTGACATATAATTATTTTATGCGGTTATACTACTTTTTACAGTTTTTTCGGTAAGCTCGAATATTTCATCAAACTTATAGTCACTCACTTTTAAGGGTTTATGGTATTGTATCGTTACTTTCGCGCCCAAATACATCGGGAATTTACCCCACTTTTCTATTTCCCACGTATTATTTAGCGTAACGGGAACAACATAAGCGTCTTTAGCATATTTCGTCAAAACTTTCAATCCATTTTCTTTGAAAGCCTTTGGTACTCCATTTTTGCTTCTTGTACCTTCTGGAAAAATAATAGCTGAATAATTATTTTTCTGAATGTATTGCGCTAATTTTTTTATTTCCTCTATTGCTTGTTTTCCGTTCTTACGATCGATTAATGCAGAACCTCCATGCGTTAAATTGTACGATACACTGGGAATTCCTTTTCCCAATTCTATTTTCGAAATAAACTTAGGATGATAATCAGCCAAATCATATTCCAACGGAGAAATATCATACATACTTTGGTGATTACTCACAAAAATCAATGGTACATTTTGTTTCAAATTTTCTCTTCCTTTATAGGTATACGTTGTACCTAAAATTCTTGTCCAAAAAACCAAAAGACCATTCATCACTTTTACACTTTTGTGATGAGCAGCATAACCTCCCAAATTGTAGCACAACCATTGCACAACATGCATTACCAACAACGTTAATCCATAAAAAATATAAAAGATTATAGATAACGGATAACTTAAAATTTTCTTCAACATTAGAAATTTAGACAAATTTAATAAAAAATTATGCTAAGCATAATATATTTTTCTAGGCGATTTACTTTATTAATTTCAAAGTTAACTTTTCTTGATGAGCTTCATCATAAAAAGTAATTTGATTTGATGATTTTACTTTAAAATATGCAGTTTTTTGCAAATTTTGAATCAAATTTTGAGGAATTTCGCAATCAGAATTCACTTGTTTTAAATGATTAAAAATTATAGCTTGATCTATTTTGGTATAATCAGCCGTAATAATTCCGCAAACCGTTTTCATTACCATTTTTTTCGTTGCATCTTCAAAAATAATGTAATCTCCTCCATCATTTATATTCCATTTACCCGACAAATCGCTAATTTCTGAAGTCACAACTTTAGTTTCGGAAACTGTTTTGGTTGGTAAACAACTTGTTAATCCTAAAACAAAAAACAAAAGTATTGCTTGAATTGTATATTTCACGTGGTTTTATTTGTAACGAAGGTAGAAATATTTTGAATATTACGGATTGATTTTTTAAATATTCAATTTTATTAAGAAATTTGTTCTCTAAATAAGAAACAATGGCGAACACAAAGAAAGGAGAAGTTTTTACGGATCAAAATAACATCAAAAAAGTAAAAATAGAACGAAAACCAAGTTTTCCTAAAATCTATATTTTAACTGATGATTGTCAATTCGTGGAAGATGGTTTATACGAATTAGATTTTTTTGAAACGCCAAGTGTTACCAATTTCAAATCTGAATTGAATCCAACTATTCCTGCAATTAACTTTAAGCAGTTAAGTGAAAAAGGGAGAGAAAATTTAGTATAAGTTCTAAAAACTTCCTCCGAAATTAGCACTTTCAAATAGTTTTAAAATTCCAAAAAAAGGAATAAAACTTAAAAGTAATACAAGATATAATATCCTATTTTTATAGTTAAAAATAATGGATATTACTGAAAAAAGTGGACATAAAATAAAAGACCCAAACCCTGTAATAGCTATAAAATCGAACATAAAATTTTGATTTCTTGCTATTTCAGTTCCATCAATATTATACATAACAATAAAGCATAGAAAGAAGAATATTGTCAATCCTAAAAATACTCTTGATATGTTGATTTTGGTAGGCTGATTCATACAATTTATTTGAATAAAAATA